>NZ_LSZO01000170.1 GCF_001580025.1 Ventosimonas gracilis
ATAAGGACTCCCATCAAGGCGGCGAGCAGCAAATTAAGCGTCATCGCCGCAACCATGACCCCGCCAAGCGCTGGATTGCCGTACAGCCACCAGGCAATAAGGCCAATCACGGTGCCCCACACCAGCCCATTGAGCAGCGATACGCTAAGCTCCTTGCGCAGCAAACGCACGGTATTGCTGGGACGCACCTGATCGAGTGCCATTGCGCGCACAATCATGGTGATGGTCTGATTACCGGAATTGCCACCGATACCGGCGACTATCGGCATCAGCGCGGCGAGCGCGACCAGTTTTTCAATCGAGCCTTCAAACAGGCCAATCACCCTTGAAGCGACAAAGGCGGTAATGAGATTAATGGCAAGCCAGGCCCAGCGGTTTTTTAGCGACTTCCAGACTGAGGCGAAGATGTCTTCTTCCTCGCGCAGACCGGCGCGGTTTAGCACCTCGCTTTCGCTTTCTTCGCGGATTAAATCGACCATCTCATCAATGGTCAGACGACCAATCAGCTTGCCGAGCGCATCGACTACCGGCGCAGAAACCAGGTCATAGCGTTCAAACGCCTGCGCGGCCTGATAGGCGTCTTCATCGGCGGTAAAGCGTACCGGGTCGCAGGCCATCACCTCGGCCACTTCTTTATCCGGGTCTTCGACCAGCAGTCGCTTTATCGGCAGTACGCCTTTGAGCAGGCCATCGGTATCGACCACAAATAACTTATCGGTATGCCCAGGCAGCTCCTTAAAGCGGCGCAGATAGCGCAGTACCACTTCGAGGCTGACATCCTCGCGGATGCTGACCAGCTCAAAGTCCATCAGTGCGCCGACTTGGTCTTCCTCAAACGACAGCGCCGACTGCACGCGCTCGCGCTGCTGCGCATCGAGCGAGTCAATCAATTCCTGTAACAGGTCTTTGGGCAAATCGGCGGCAAGATCAGCCAGTTCGTCCGCGTCCATCTCGCGTGCGGCGGCGATAATTTCCGCGCCGTCCATCGCCGCAATAAGGCTTTCGCGCACCGCGTCAGAGACTTCCAGCAGGATGTCACCGTCACGCTCGACCTTGACCAACTGCCAAACGGCAAGACGCTTGGGCAGCGGCAGCGCTTCCAAGATATGGGCGATGTCGGCACTGTGCAGCTCATCGAGCAATTGCTGCAATTGTAAAAGCGCTTGCTGGCCTTCTTGACCAGAGAGGGGCTGTGGCAGGTCACCATCGTCCAAATCCAGCAGATGGCTGCATTCAAGCAGCTCGCTGATTTGCGCGATGCGTTCGGACAGGGTTTCCTGTGACTTGCGGATTTCGATTTCGGTCATGACATGCTCCACCCAGCGGTGAATGCATGCCCGCTGGACTAGATAATTAACGAGGCGTTACAGGTCGTTAAGGTTCGACTGGGTAAGTCCATGAGAAAATTCCAGCGTTAGCCGTTTGTACAAGGGTTGACTTGGCGCACTCGAGAGGATTCGAACCTCTGACCGCCCGGTTCGTAGCCGGGTACTCTATCCAGCTGAGCTACGAGTGCGTGATGATGGTGTTTTTAGCCAACCAGCAAGGCTTTTGTTGCATGGCGCACTCGAGAGGATTCGAACCTCTGACCGCCCGGTTCGTAGCCGGGTACTCTATCCAGCTGAGCTACGAGTGCGTAAATCTGCTTGGCATGGGAATGTTTGGCGGAGAAGGAGGGATTCGAACCCTCGACACCCTTTTGAGGTGTACTCCCTTAGCAGGGGAGCGCCTTCGGCCACTCGGCCACCTCTCCAGTACATCCCAACCTGCTGCGCAGGCCAGAACAGGCCGCGCATTATACGCATGCGGATACATTTTGCAAATCTGTTGTTAAACAAGGCGCTGCGTAAATGCCATCGGCTTAGGCATAGTGGCTTCTTTTTCATCCTTGGTAAGCCATCGAAGCGCTTAACGCGGGCAGTATCGATATCCAAAAACAATTGACTGCCGATAAGGGGAAATCCCCATGCGCAAAGCCTTGCAGCGTCTTCTACCCGCCATCTTGCTACTCGGCGCAAGCGGTGCACTCGCCGATAAAGCGCCCTTTACCCGCACCATTTTTATCGGCGACAGTCTGACCGACAGCGGCTGGTTTCGCCCGCTCTTTACCACGGTTTTCGGCTCGCAAGCGGCGCAGTGGGGGCGCTTTACCACCGGGCCTGACCTCGTTTGGTCGGAACACTTGGCGAACTTTTACGGCACCGATGCCAGCAGCCGAACCGGTATTGGCCGCTTTGGGCAGAGGGGCGATAACTACGCCATCGGTGCGGCGCGGGTCGCTGGACTGTTGCTAACCCCGCCCTTGACCTACCAATACCGCCGTTATTTGGATGACAACGGCGGG
>NZ_LSZO01000171.1 GCF_001580025.1 Ventosimonas gracilis
GTTACTCGTGCCGCTTGCGCCCAGCATCCGCCGTCGCGCCGTTACTGAACAGGCAAACATCATCCAAGGCTTGCAGGACGGCGGCGCACGCTATGTGCTGGTGCCGAATATCCCGGATATTGGACTGACGCCACTGTATCGATTTTTGGGGTCCACTTTTGCCGACTGGGGAACCCGTTTGAGCCGCGACTATAACCAAGCACTGTACGCCGAGCTGGCCGCACGGGGACTACGGGTCATTCCAGTCGATACCTTTAGCCTGTTGCAAGAGGCTGCCCGTGACCCGCAGCGTTACGGCTTTAGCAATATCAGCGGCAGCGGATGCAGACCACAACTGATCTTGCAATCGATTTTCTGCAACCCATCCACCTACGCAACCCCCGATGCCGGACAGCGCTACCTGTTTGCCGATGGCGTGCACCCGAGTGGCATGGCGCAGCGTGCCATTGCCGATTTAGCGCTATCCATGCTCGAAGCGCCAAGACAAATCGCCGCTTTGCCGCAGTCCGCCGCCAGCAGTGGGCGCAATCGTGCCAGCCGGGTCGCCGCACAAGTCGCCCCGCAATCGACGGCTAAAGACGGGATGCAGCCTTGGCTCGATATTCACGGCGATTTTCAGCGAGGCTTACCAGCAGAGGCTTATCACGGCAAGGGCGCGGCGCTGCTCGCTGGATTGGGCTGGCAGCAGGGCGATTTCAGTATCGGCGGCTTTGCCGGTTACGCCCGTGAGCACAACCGCTTTGACGGCTCGCGCGGCGACTGGAAGCAGCGCGAAGCGACCATAGGCGCTTATCTTAGGTTGCGCTACGGCAGTGGCGGCTGGCTGCTTTGGCAAATCAGCTATAGCCGATTGAAACTGGATGTCACCCGCAAAACCCCGCTCGCCACCGCGACTCGCCGTCATCAGGGGCAAACCGATGCCAAGAACTTAACCGCTGCACTGGATGTCGGCTGGGATTTCACCAGCGGCAGGCTGACCCAGGGCCCGGCACTAAGCGCCGTGGCGCAGCGTATCAAGGTCGCTGGTTTTGCCGAAGATCAGCCGCAGCTTTCCACTTCGCTCGCCTATGCCAAACAAACTTTGCATTCGCAAGTTGTCGGCATCGGTTGGCAGGCCAGTTTCCAATGGGATAACGGCTTTACCCCCTGGCTGCGGTTGTCTTATGAGCATGAATTTAAAAAGCCGCCCAAGCAAATCTGGGCGCGCCCGCAATCCATGCCGGACACCATGGCTTACGCCGTCCCCGGCATCGAGACCGCGCGCAACTGGATCAGTGCCACGCTGGGGCTGCGTACACAACTGGCCGGACTGCCCGCAAGCCTTGGCGTGAAACTAAGCCGCGCTCAAAACAGCGGCTACGAAAGCCTGCTGTTTGTCCGCTTAGGTGGCGGCCTTTAGCTTCCAAGCGGCGGGACGCCTGGCGGCAAAATCAGGTAACATTGCGCCCCTTTTGACGCCCTCAAGCTGGAAGCTATTGATGATTGCCCCTTTATTGCAAAAACTCTTCGGCAGCAAAAATGATCGTGAAATCAAGCGCATGCGCAAAACCGTGGAACAGGTTAATGCGTTTGAAGAAAAAACAGCCGCGCTCACCGATGAAGCGCTAAGGGGCAAAACCGATGAATTCAAGGCGCGGCTTGCCAAGGGCGAGATGCTCGATGCATTGCTGCCGGAAGCCTTTGCCGTTGCGCGTGAAGCGGGCAAACGCGTTTTGGGCATGCGTCACTTTGACGTGCAACTTATCGGTGCAATGGCGCTGCACGAGGGAAAAATCGCCGAAATGCGCACCGGCGAGGGCAAAACGCTGGTCGCGACCTTGGCCGTATATCTCAATGCGCTGTCCGGCAAGGGTGTGCACGTGGTCACGGTCAATGACTATCTGGCACGGCGTGATGCCAACTGGATGCGCCCGCTCTATGAATTTTTGGGGATGACCGTCGGTATCGTCAGCGCCTTTCAGCCACCGGAAGAAAAACGCGCGGCCTACGCTGCCGACATCACTTACGGCACCAACAACGAATACGGCTTTGACTATCTGCGCGACAACATGGCCTTTAGCCTCGCCGATAAATTCCAGCGTGAACTTAACTTTGCCGTGGTCGATGAGGTGGACTCCATCCTCATTGACGAGGCGCGTACCCCGCTGATTATCTCAGGCCAAGCCGAAGATAGCTCCAAGCTGTACAGCGAAATCAATAAGCTGATTCCACGATTAAAGCGCCAGATTGAAGAAATCAAAGGGAAAGATACCGAGATTATCGAAGCCGGTCACTACACCATTGACGAAAAAGCCCGCCAGGTTGAACTTAACGAGGCCGGTCATCAGTTCGTCGAAGAATTATTAACCGATGCGGGCCTGCTGGGCGAAGGGGAAAGCTTGTACAGCGCCCATAACCTAAGCCTGCTCACCCATGCCTATTCGGCGCTGCGGGCTCATGTGTTGTTCCATCGCAATATCGAGTACATCGTCCAAGACGGGCAAATTGTGCTGATTGACGAGCACACCGGCCGCACCATGCCCGGGCGCAGACTATCCGAAGGCTTGCATCAGGCGATCGAAGCCAAAGAAGGCGTGGCCATTCAGGCAGAAAGCCAAACGCTCGCCTCGACCACCTTCCAAAATTACTTTCGCCTGTACCACAAGCTGTCCGGCATGACCGGCACGGCGGATACCGAAGCCTTCGAGTTCCACCAGATTTACGCGCTGGATGTGATGGTTATCCCCACCCATATGCCGATTGCACGGGTTGACCATAACGACTTGGTCTACCTCACCCAGCAAGAAAAATACCAAGCGGTGATTGAAGACATCAAAGCCTGTAAAGAAAAAGGCCGTCCGGTGCTGGTCGGCACGGCGACCATTGAAGCCTCCGAATACCTCTCCGGCCTGTTGCAAAAAATGGGCATTAAGCATCAGGTCTTAAACGCCAAATACCACGAAAAAGAAGCGCAAATCATCGCCGAAGCCGGACGTCCAGGCGCGGTCACTATCGCCACCAATATGGCCGGACGCGGCACCGATATTTTGCTCGGCGGCAATTGGGAGGCCGAAGTCGCCGCGCTTAATAATCCCACGCTAGAGCAAATCGAAGCGATTAAAGCCGATTGGGGGCAGCGCCACAAACAAGTTATTGAAGCCGGCGGGCTGCACGTGATTGCCTCAGAGCGGCACGAGTCGCGCCGTATCGACAACCAATTACGTGGTCGTTCAGGACGGCAAGGCGATCCGGGTTCTTCGCGCTTTTATTTGTCGCTGGAAGACAACCTGATGCGCATTTTCGCCTCCGACCGTGTCAAAGGCTTTATGAAAGCCCTTGGCATGCAGGCCGGTGAAGCGATTGAGCATCGAATGGTGACGAACGCCATCGAAAAAGCCCAGCGCAAGGTGGAAAACCGCAACTTCGACATCCGCAAGCAACTGCTCGAATTTGACGATGTCGCCAACGAGCAGCGCAAAGTGATTTATCACATGCGCAACAGCCTGCTGACCGCCGAAGACATCAGCGAAACCATTGCCGAATTCCGTGAAGAGGTCTTAAAGCAAACCTTCCACGCGCACATCCCGCCGCAGTCGTTGCCGGAACAGTGGGATATTCCCGGCCTGGAAGCGGCGCTTGCCAGCGAGTTCGGCCTGCAATTGCCGATTGCCCAATGGCTCGATGAAGACAAAAAACTCTACGAAGAGCCGCTTTTACAGCGCATCCGCGAGCAGCTACTGGCCGCTTACCAAGAGAAAAAAACACTCGCTGGCGAGGAAGCCATCAGCGCCTTTGAAAAACAAATCCTGCTGCGCGTGCTGGATGAACTATGGAAAGACCATCTGGCAACGATGGACCACTTGCGTCACGGTATCCACCTGCGCGGCTATGCGCAGAAAAACCCCAAGCAGGAATACAAGCGCGAATCCTTTAGCCTGTTCCAAGAACTGCTCGAATCCATCAAGCGCGACTGCATCCGCTTTCTCTCGCACGTTAAAGTACGCCGCGAAGATCCGGCTGAAGAAGAAGCCCGCCTGCGCCGCGAGGCCGAGGCACTGATGCAGCGCATGCAGTTCCAACACGCCGAAGCGCCCACCGCACTGGCCGAAGCTGAACATCAGGTGCAGCAGGTGCAAGAAGCCGTCGCACCAGTCGCCCCCATCCGCGCCGAACCCAAAATTGGCCGCAACGCCCCCTGCCCATGCGGCTCAGGCAAAAAATATAAACACTGTCATGGCAAAGTCGATTAATTAAAGGAAAGGTTATGGCCGTTGGTCTTGCTCCACTACCCAAGTTACATCCGGTTGCAGGCTTCGCACTGGGCACCGCCTGCGCCGGAATTAAAAAGCCCGGTCGGCAGGATTTGGTCGTGATGCGCTGCGCCGAAGGCTCCACGGTCGCTGGCGTATTTACCCAAAACGCCTTTTGCGCAGCGCCCGTGCAGCTTTGCCAGCAGCGCTTTTTGGGCGCGGTGCGCTATCTGCTCACCAACTCCGGCAACGCCAATGCGGCAACCGGCGCGGCGGGACTGGCCAATGCAGGGCAAGTCTGCGCCACACTGGCGCAGCTTGCCGGGGTCGCACCACGAAGCGTGCTGCCGTTTTCTACCGGCGTTATTGGCGAGCCTTTACCTGTTGATAAAATCGAGGCTGCGCTGCCCGCTGCGCTTAAAAACTTGGCCGAGGACAACTGGCCAGCGGCGGCCAGCGGCATTATGACCACCGATACGCAGCCCAAAGGCGCCAGTCGCCAGTTTGTCCACCAAGGTGTAACGGTCACAGTCACCGGCATCAGCAAAGGTGCCGGCATGATCAGGCCGAATATGGCAACCATGCTCGCCTATCTCGCCACCGATGCCAAAGTCGCCCAAGGTGTATTACAGGATTTGCTCAAAGGCGTGATGGACAAATCCTTTAACCGCATCAGCATTGATGGCGACTGCTCGACCAACGACAGTTGCATGCTGATTGCGACCGGCCAAGCGCCGCTGCCAGAAATCACCGCTGCCAGCGGTGCACTTTATGCCGCGCTGAAACAAGCCGTGGAAGAAGTCGCGCTGGAACTCGCCTGGGCCATAGTGCGTGACGGTGAAGGTGCCAGCAAGTTTGTCACGGTGCAAGTAAATGGTGGCTCTTGCCAACAGGAGTGCCTTGATGTTGCTTTTGCCGTCGCCCATTCCCCCTTGGTCAAAACCGCCCTGTTCGCCAGCGACCCCAACTGGGGACGCATCCTCTGCGCAGTCGGCTACGCCGGGGTTGCGCGGCTCGATACCGGGCGCGTTTCCCTCTACATCGGCGATTTGTGTATCGCCCAAGGCGGCTGCCGTGCTGAAGGCTACACCGAAGAACAAGGCTCGGCCGCCATGCGCGAAGAAGAAATTCTTCTTCGTATCGACCTGGGTCGCGGCACCTGTAGCGAAACCGTATGGACAACGGACCTGTCCTACGACTACGTCAAAATCAATGCGCAATACCGCAGTTGAGTCAGCAGTTGAGCCAGAAACAGCTGCATGTCGCTGCCGCCGTTATCCGTGATAAAAGCGGGCATATTTTAATCGCGCAGCGCCCTAAGGATAAATCGCACGCGGGCTTGTGGGAGTTTCCCGGCGGCAAACTGGAAACTGGGGAAACCGCGCAGCAGGCGCTTATCCGTGAACTGCGCGAAGAGTTGGGCATTGAGACGCAAACAAGCCAGCCGCTGATCCAAATACGGCACAACGACCCCAATGCAGCGATCCTGCTCGATGTGTTTGAAGTCAGCGCATTTAGCGGCACGCCGCGGGGGATGGAAGGTCAAGCACTGGCCTGGATTAAGCCCGCACAGCTTGTGAACTACCCGATGCCCGCAGCCAATGCCCCGGCAGTACGCGCGGCAAGGCTACCCCGACAATACCTGATTACCCCGCAGCGTCTGGAGCCCGAAGCCTTATTGTGCGGCATTAAACAAGCACTCGCCGCCGATTGCCGCCTGCTGCAATTGCGCGCACCCAATCTGTTTAGCGCCGACTACCGCGATTTGGCGGTCGATGTGCTGGGTCTCTGTGCGGGCAAGGCGCAATTGATGCTTAAAGGGCCGCTCGAATGGCTGGGCGATTTTCCCGCTGCCGGATGGCATTTAAGCGCTGAACAACTGCGCAAATACGCAGCCTGCGGCCGCCCGTTTCCAGAAAGTCGCTGGCTCGCCGCCTCCTGCCATAACGCTGAAGAACTTAAGCTGGCCGCACAGATAGGCGCGGACTTTGTCACCCTGTCACCGATTGCACCGACGCAAACCCATCCCGAAGCCGCACCGCTGGGCTTAGAAGCGGCGCGAGACTTAATCGCAGGCTTTAATCAACCCGTCTTTATTCAAGGCGGGGTCACCCCCGATGACGGCGAGCAAGCCGCCGCCATCGGCGCACAGGGCGTAGCGGGTATTCGCGCGTTCTGGCCTTCAGGCGGTTGAGTTTTGCTCTTTTGGCGATTTTCGGTAAATCCAGCCCACCAGCGTTCCGATGCTAAGTCCTTGGGCGAGAATGGAAACCAGCACCACGATATAGGTCAAGGTCAGCAGTAAATCGCGTTCAGGCCCGTTCGGCAGCGCCAGCGCCAGCGCAACCGAAACCCCGCCGCGCAGCCCGCCCCAAGCCAAAATGCGAATAGTGCCGAGCGGCGCGGGATGCCCCAGACGGCGCATTAAAATAATCGGCGGCGCGACCGTCGCCAATCGCGCCAGCAATACGGCCGCGCCCAGCAGCAAGGCGGCCACCGCATACAACCCGTTAAACGGCAGCAGCAACAGTTCCAGCCCAATCAACGCAAACAGCAGCATATTGAGAATTTCATCAATCAATTCCCAAAACTTATCGATATAGCGGCGGGTTTCCTCAGACATGACGCGATGTCTGCCGTGATTGCCGATAATCAATCCAGCCACCACCATGGCCAAAGGTCCGGAAACATGCAGCGCCTTGGCCAGCGCGGCACCGCCAAAGACCAAGCAAATGGTCAGCATGACTTCCACTTGATATTGGTCAATACCGCGCATCATCAACAGCACCGCGTAACCAATGGCCGCACCAAACAACACGCCGCCAATGGCTTCTTTAACAAATAGCCAACTAATCTCGCCTGCCCCCGGCGTACTGCCGCTTAATAAAATGGCGAGCAAAATACTAAAGACCACCACCGCCGTGCCATCATTAAACAGGGATTCGCCAACAATAGTCATCGCCAGCGGTTTGGGAGCACCGGCGGATTTTAAAATACCCATGACGGCAATAGGGTCAGTGGGTGAGATCAGCGCACCAAATAATAAGCAATAAATAAAGGGGATATTCCAGCCAAACAAATCAAAAACCAAAAAAGCCAATCCGCCAATCACAAAGGTAGCGGTCAATACGCCGAGCGTGGCGAGCAGACCGATCGGCCATTTATAACTGCGTAAATCATTTAAATCGATATGCAAAGCACCGGCAAATAATAATGCGGGCAAAAACCAAGTCATCAGGATTTCGGAAAAATCAATACCGCGAATCATCTCCTGCGCCTCGGTCTCCAAAAGCGGAAAACCAGCCAGTGAAATAAACTGCAATAACGCCGAAAACAACAGCGCGGTAACCATAACTCCAATGGTCGGCGGCAGGCGGATAAAACGGTAATTAACGTAAGTCAGCAGTGTAGTTAGCCCAATAAAGGCGGCAACGATATTAAGCATTTAAAACTCCAGAAAACTTAAAAAACCATTCCCCTGCCCTTCTCGAACAAGAGGAAGAAAGATAAAGCCATGAAGGGTAGAAACTATATCGCGCAATTGCCCTAAGGAATAAAAGCCTTTATGGGCGAATCTCAATAAGCGTGTAATCGGCTACATAATCCCAAACTTCACGCATATCCGCATTGTTCAGCGCAATACAACCTTCTGTCCAATCCAGGCCGCGAAAAAACCAGTCGGGAAACTCAGCGCTAGAGGGTGTGCCGTGAATCATAATCATCCCGCCAGGGTTAACACCAGCTTTTTCTGCGCGTTCTCGGTCGCGTTGATTGGGATAAGAGATATGCAGCGACAGGTTAAAGTTTGCGCTTTTTTGCCGCCAATCAATAAAGTAAATACCTTCCGGCGTGCGCTGGTCGCCTTCGCGCTGTTTCGCCCCCTTTGGTTGTTTACCCAATGAAATACGGTAGGTTTTAAGCACCTCGCCTTTATGTAACAACTGTAGGCTGCGCTCAGACTTGATGAGCAATAGTTTATCGACCGGCCTATCGATAGCCTGTGCTGCTTGTGCTGCTTGTGCCACTGCGCAAAAAGTCGTGAGCGCAAACAGCAGAGCCGACAGGAAACCGGGATAAGTACGCATCATCGTTACAGCAGCAATCGTTATTCCGTAGACAGCAGAAACATGATTTTCCAACCGTCCTTCTCATTACAAAGCGACCATTCTACACCGCCATGTGCTTGACTGATACTGTCATCGATTTTATAGGCATGACAGGTCGCTTGATATTGCAGCAGTTCATCGGGCAAGGTTTTCAGTTGCGCAATGCTGATCAGTTCAATCTTCGGATAATCATGAGCGAGAAGATTAAACTCTTCGGCAAAGGAATTTTTCAACTCTTCCCTAAATGCCGCAATATCGCTTTCATCCGCGAGCTGTAAAAGACTAAATGAAAACAGCGCCGCCGCTTTATCCGGCTGATTGCTGGCAATCGCCTGATAAAACGCACGGATAACCGCTTGCGGATTGCTTTTATCTTCTTTGATTTCATCCGCTTGCCCGGCTGCGCTAATGATTAGCCATAACAGGGCAAGTAAACGATTCGTCCTAATCTGCATCATGTTAAAAGTTATCGTCTTGCGTGATTAAAAAGGTTAGCGCGAGGATAACCGGCAATTGCCGTACTTGCCAGTCAACCTGTTCTAATACCGATAACGACAGTAAAGGCGTTGCTATTCATCGTTTTCCTTTGATTAAAGTAATTCGAGATGCGGATTACGGATGCAGCGCCAAATCGCACCCATTTTGCTGACAATTAAAATCTGTGCGCCTTCATCGAATTGTTCATCCGCCCTATCCGGCTCAACCAATAAATAATGTACTCGTCCGTATTGATCACGTATCCGTGCTTGTGCCGTCCATCCGTTTTTGGCAATGCCTTGACTGATGGTGCCGGATAATCCCAATAAGGATTGCTCGCTAACCGCGCTGCTTTCATCATGCGGAACCAGCCGTACCAGCAGGCCGCCCACAGCACGGGTGGTGAATAATCCTACCGGTAACACCAATAATGCGGCGAGCAATGCGGGCAGATAGTGGTCAAGCACTAATTCCACTATCAATTGCAGCGCGTAACCGGCGAGGCTAAAGCCCAGCAGAAACAGTACCAGCAGCACCAATGACGGTACCTTGCCCAGATGCAGCCAGCCCAATACGCGACCTCGCGCACCTTCGCCCAAGTCTTGGGGCAGCAGGTTATCCAGCCAATGGCCGAGGCTTGCCGCGAGCAGCATGCCGACTGTTTCGACCAGCAAAATCAGCAGCATTAACCCAAAGGCGAGCGCAAAGGGCAGCGTTTGTGACGCAAGAAGCCAATCCAAAATAGCAGTCTCCCTGCTTATAACTGATTAGGCCGATGGATTGAGTGCGGGAACGCGGAGCATGCCATCAAGGCCACTGCCGCTTGATTTTCCAAACGGAGGGCTGCGCGGGTGCTTAATGAATCGGTCATTTCTGCTCCTTGTATGCAATTATTGCGCGGGGCGACTGTATCATTGTTATCTCACTCGTTTGTAGCAGCAACACTTAAGAAGCATTACTTTTTACCGATTTTGCCGATTTGCCGTTATTGAAGGACGCTCCAATGTACGAATGGCGCAAAAAACTGGATTGCTTTCAACCTCAATCCCCAGGCAACACGCTGGGTTTGCCGGAAGCTGCGGTGCTGGTGCCCATTGATACCCGGCAGCAATTGTTGCTCACGCGCCGCGCTGACCATCTGCCGACACACGCCGGCGAAGTGGCTTTTCCCGGTGGCAGGCGCGAACCCGAAGACCGCGATTTGGTGCACACCGCACTGCGCGAGGCGGAAGAAGAAATCGGCCTTGCGGCGGCGCAGATTGAGGTAGTCGGCAGGCTCAGTACGCTGATTTCGCTGCACGGCATTTATGTCACGCCGATAGTCGGGCTACTACAACAACCTTGCTTTAAGCCCAATCCGGCTGAAATTGCCGATCTGTTCCAGGTGCCACTTAGGTTTTTCTGCGACGAGCCGCGCAGCAGCACGCACCTTATCCACTATCAAGGCACGCCTTTTTACGTGCCAAGCTGGCGCTGGCAGGGTTTTCATATTTGGGGAGGGTCTTAGGAAGCAAACATGTTTTTATGGCATGATAACTTCCTGATATGACTGGTAAAAATAGGTACTTCAAACGTTCGAAAATCAG
>NZ_LSZO01000172.1 GCF_001580025.1 Ventosimonas gracilis
TTTTCGAACGTTTGAAGTACCTATTTTTACCAGTCATATCAGGAAGTTATCATGCCATAAAAACATGTTTGCTTCCTAAGACCCTTTGTAATTGGCAGGATAACGCTCATTACCGTCGCTTTATCTTTGAAAGTCATTTGGGAAAGACAGCCGGATTGCTGATGCAAAGTAATCAAGTCAGACTTTATTACGACCATTTTTAGTTAAAGAAGCGGGTACACTGGCATCAAGACCAGCCTTATTACAATGTCGATGGGACACAAAATTGCAGCATGTGGATTGTCATTGACCCAGTCGCGCGTGAATCGACTTTAGAATTTATTGTAGATTTGCATAAAGACTCGTGGTTAATGTCGCGCTCGTTTAAAGATAATCAGGCCAAATGGTTTCCCGAGGGTGCGTTAGCCGATTTACCGGATATTGAAGCGGCGCGCGAAAATTACCCGATTTTGGGCTGGGAAATTGAACCAGGCGATGTGATTTGTTTCCATATGCTGACTCTGCACGCGGCGGCAGGATGCAGAAGGCGGGTGTTTCCGTACGCTTTTTGGGCGATGACATGCGCCACGCTCCGCGCCCTTGGCTGACTTCACCGGAGTTCCCCAGCCTTGCTCAGCGCTTACCTGCGGGCGCTGCTTTGGAGGCTGTCGCAAAAGGCTCCGTTACCGGATTTCTGCTGCGAATTTGTTTAATTTATATCAATAAAATCATGTAGTTAAAAATTTAAACTCAGAATAAACATGAGTTCTCAGTCTCTTTTGCGACAGTCTCTTTGGCAGCGGGAGCCGCTTTAGTGGATTTCTTTTGGCGCTCTGTAATAAATTTTGCATTATGGTTGTCTCCGGGGGGATTTATTTCAGTTGTTGATATTTTTTGCTTGTCGATTGATGCAATCGGCTTGTGAAGTATTGACCAATATTTTGCAATGAAAAGAATGTACACATTGGCTGTATGCTGCGCTTGGTCTGGCGAAATTTTGAACAGCAGCGCGGCTCGCATTTGAAACGGGAACAGACCTAAAGCCGGAAGTAAGTCCACGCACGCTGAAACGGGCATTGACCATGCCGCCAAAGTCGTTTTGCCTGCCAACGCCACCGGCAAAATCGAGCGCCCGGTCAATACGCGGATCACCCAAATCTTCAATGACCTGCCTTGGCACCATACTGATGCTCTGCGGCACTTTTTCAATAGATGTATCGCTGCGTGTGGCGCGGTAACCCTGCACCGTCCCGTTGGCGCGTTTTTCAAGGGCGGTGGAGGAAATATCGATTTGTTCTAATTCAAGGGTATCGGTAGCAAAAGTGGCTGTGGGCAACAAACCGGTAAACAGCAAGGCAAACAACTACCCAATAAATTTCCCTTGGCTTGCCAGTTAAGCGGTTTACAATCGTCTGCGAATTATTTTTATTTTGGAGAACACTGTGCGAAGGTTATTGCGTTGGCTGGTTATTCTTTTGATTTTGTTAATGACCCTGCTGCTTGCGGGTTATCTTTTATTACGCGGCAGTTTGGCTCAATTGACCGGCGAGGCTCGTCTTGAAAAGCTCAGCATGCCGGTCACCTTGCTGCGCGATGCAAACGGCGTGCTAACGGTAGAGGCTGAAAATGAACTCGATATGGCAAGAGCGCTTGGCTATGCCCACGCGCAGGAACGTTTTTTTGAGATGGATTTAATGCGCCGCCGCGCCGCTGGCGAACTCGCCGAGCTTTTCGGTGAAGCGGCGCTGCCGGCCGACCGGCAAATGCGCGTGCATCGGCTACGCGCCCGCAGTCGCGCCAATCTGGATGCGGCTTTGGGCGATAAGCGGGCAGTATTGGAGGCCTACCGCGATGGCGTTAATGCCGGTCTTAATGCGCTTAGTGCAAGGCCTTGGCCTTATCTATTGCTGCGCCAATTGCCGCGCCAATGGGAATTGGAAGACAGTGTGCTGGTGGTACTCGCCATGTATGACGCGCTGCAAGATACGGACAACTCCCGCGAACTTGCGCTTATTCAACTGCAACAAACACTGCCGCCCGCTCTCTACCAATTGATAACCCATAACGGCAGCCAGTGGGATGCGCCGCTGTTTGGTTTGAGCTACGGCAATGCCAAGCTGCCGTCCGCCGAGCAGCTTGATTTAAGAACGCTACCCGGCAGCACACCCCTTCAGCCGGATAAAGAACCCTACGCTGGTATCGGCAGCAACAATTTCGCCGTCGGCGGTGGCTTGACCGCCGATGGGCGCGCCATTCTTGCCGGAGACATGCACCTTGCGCTGCGTGCACCGAATATCTGGTTCCGCGCCCGTCTGCGGTATGCCGATAACAGCGTAGCGGGCGGGCAGGTCGATGTCAGCGGATTTTCCCTGCCGGGCGTACCGGGGATTATCGCGGGCAGCAACGGCCATGTGGCTTGGACTTTTACCAACAGCTATATCGATACCGCCGACTTTGCCCGCCTCCCCGCGAGTGAAGCGGGCAATCTGCAAAACCATTTTGAAACCCTGAAAGTGGCTGGTGGACAAGCCGAGCGCTTGCACGTGCGCGAAAGCGACTGGGGGCCGATTATTCAGGAGAATAAAGACGGCATGCTCGCGCTGCGCTGGGCTGGGCATCTGCCTGGCGCCGTGACCATGGGCTTGCTCGATATGGCAAAAGCGGCGAATTTGGACGATGCGCAAAAAGTTGCAGACCGCAGCGGCCTGCCGGCGCAAAACCTGCTGCTGGTCGATGAACGCGGCACTATCGCTTGGCGCTTGATTGGCGCACGACCGGCACGCGGTAAAGGTTGCCATGCGGCGGCGATTAACGAAAACTGCGCCGCCTGGCCGGTTCAGCTAGACCATTCCCCCAAACGCATTGCCCCGCTGGATGAGCGCCTATGGACGGCCAATAGCCGCGTGCTGGACGACGCAGATTTACAGCAGGTCGGTGACGGCGGCTATGACCTGGGTGCACGTTCCTTTCAAATCAGAGACGGCCTGCTTGGCAAGCGCCGCTTTACTGAGCAAGACCTGCTCCATATTGCCTTGGACGACCGTGCCCTGCTGATGGAGTTTTGGTGGAAACAACTTCAGCAAACCCTTGAGGCCAGCAGCAATGGGCAGTTAAAAGCAGTGCAAGCCAGTAGCGGCGAGTGGGACGGACGAGCCGCCGCCAATTCGCTGAGCTACCGCCTCGCTCGCGAGTTCAGAGACCATGTGCTGGGTACACTTAAAGCCGGTTTGCTCGCTCCGGCGCGCGCCGAATTGAGCGCAGATTTTCAGCCGCCGCGCCTTGCACAGTTTGAAGGCGTTGCCGTACCTCTGTTGACCCAGCGCCCGCTCCATCTATTGCCACCGCCCTTTATAAGCTGGGATGAGTTGTTGGAGCAAAGTGCTTTAGCGGTTGCCAAATCAGTAGAGGCAAGCAGCAAACCCTATCACTGGGGCGAGCGTAATCGCGCCGCCATTTGTCATCCACTCGCCAAGGCTCTGCCAGAAGCGGCCAAACCTTGGCTGTGCATGCCGCCGGATGCCCTGCCGGGCGACCACAATATGCCGCGCGTGCAAACCCCAACGCATGGCGCATCGCAGCGCATGGTCGTCTCCCCTGGGCATGAAGACGAAGGCATTATCCATATGCCCGGCGGACAAAGCGGCCATTTGCTGTCCCCGTTCTGGGGCAAAGGCCATGCCGACTGGGTCAGCGGTCGCAGCACGCCTTTTTTACCCGGACAAACCCAATACCGCCTTAAGTTAAATCCCGGCAAACCCTAATCGCCCGAACTTATTGAGTCATATCTTTGCCTCCTCTCCCTCACGTTCACCTGTGGGAGAGGGGCGTGAGGGTGTTTATTTATCCATTGCTGGGGAAGGCAAATTGCGCGGCTTCGTGGGTTTTGCGTTGTGGCCAGCGCTGCGTGATGGCTTTGCGCTTGGTGTAAAAGCGCACGCCGTCCGGCCCATAAGCGTGCAGGTCGCCGAATAGCGAGCGTTTCCAGCCGCCGAAGCTGTGGTAGGCGACCGGTACCGGCAGAGGTACGTTGACGCCGACCATGCCGACTTCGATTTCGTCGCAGAACAGGCGGGCGGCTTCACCGTCGCGGGTGAACAGGCAGGTGCCGTTGCCGTATTCGTGCTCGTTAATGAGTCGCATGGCTTCTTCGAGGCTATCGACGCGCACTACGCAGAGCACCGGGCCGAAGATTTCTTCGCGGTAAATGCGCATGTCAGGGGTGACTTTGTCGAATAGCGTGCCGCCGACAAAAAAGCCGTTCTCAAAACCGGCGACCGACAGGCCACGTCCATCGACGATGAGTTCCGCACCGGCTTTTACGCCGTCTTCGATATAGCCCAGCACGCGGTTTTGCGCGTCTTTGGTGACGAGCGGCCCCATATCCAGACCCAGTTCAGTGCCCGCACCGATTTTTAGCGCACGGATTTTCGGGGTCAGTTTGGCGATTAAGGCATCGGCGACGGCGTCACCTACGGCAACCGCGACGGAAATCGCCATGCAGCGTTCGCCGCAGGAGCCGTAGGCCGCGCCCATCAGTGCGTTGACGGCGTTGTCGAGGTCGGCATCGCCCAAGACCACGGCGTGGTTTTTTGCGCCGCCCAAGGCTTGCACGCGCTTGCCGCGTTTGTTGCCTTCGCTGTAGATATATTCGGCAATAGGCGTAGAGCCGACAAAGCTGATGGCTTTAACCTCGGGTGCTTGCAGCAGTGCATCCACCGCGCTCTTGTCGCCGTGCACGACGTTCAGCACGCCTTTGGGCAGACCTGCTTCTTGCAGCAGTTCGGCCACCAGCAGTGCTGAGCTGGGGTCACGCTCGGAGGGTTTTAAGATAAAGCAGTTGCCGCAGACGATGGCGAGCGGATACATCCACAAAGGAACCATCGCCGGGAAGTTGAATGGGGTAATGCCAGCGACCACGCCAAGCGGCTGAAAGTCGCTCCAGCCGTCGATATTAGGCCCTACGTTGCGGCTGTATTCACCTTTTAGGATCTCCGGCGCGGCGCAGGCGTATTCGACGTTTTCAATGCCGCGTTGCAGCTCGCCGGTCGCATCTTCAATGGTTTTGCCGTGTTCTTCGCTGATAAGACGCACGATGCGGTCTTTGTTCTGCTCAAGCAGTTGCTTGAAGCGGAACATGACCTGTGCACGACGCGCGGGCGGCGTGTTGCGCCAAGCCGGGAATGCAGCTTTGGCCGCATCAATGGCCTGCTGTACGGTTTTATCATCGGCCAGTGGCAGCTTGCGGATCACGCTGCCAGTGGACGGGTTGTACACGTCGCTGCTGCGCCCTTCGGTCAGGACTTGTTGGCCATTGATAAAGTGGGGAATGCGGTTGGACATCTTAAGGTTTCCTTTAAAAAATTCTGGGTGGTTGTTGTATCGCCCTCTCCCGCTTGGGGAGAGGGAGCCAATCAGCGGCTAATCAATTAAGCGACTTGGTGGATATGCTCACCAACCGCCTCAAACAGTCGGTTAAGTTCGGCCTCAGTGCTGGTAAAGGGCGGCCCAAATTGCAGGCAGTCGCCGCCAAAGCGCACGTAGAAACCGGCTTTCCACAACGACATGCCAATCTCGAACGGGCGCACCAGTGCATCACCGTCACGCGCGGCGATTTGGATGGCACCGGCGAGACCGCAACTTCTGATGTCAATCACGTTTTTCGCGCCTTTAAGGCCGTGAATGGCTTTGGCGAAAACCGGCGCAATTTGCTTGCTGCGCTCAATCAGGGCGTCTTTTTCCAGTAGTTCCAAGGTAGCAAGACCGGCGGCGCAGGCGACCGGATGCGCCGAGTAGGTGTAGCCGTGGGCAAATTCCACCGCGAGTTCCGGCAGCGGCTGGTTCATAAAGGTCTGATAAATCTCATCCGTTGCCACCACGCCGCCCAGTGGTATGGCTCCGTTGCTGATTTGCTTGGCAAAGTTCAGTAAATCTGGAGTTACGCCGAAATACTCCGCACCAGACCAGGTGCCGAGGCGACCAAAGCCGGTAATCACTTCGTCAAAAATCAGCAGGATGTCGTGCTGCGTGCAAATTTCGCGCAGCCGCTCTAGATAACCGGCAGGCGGCACAATCACCCCACCGGAACCTGCCATCGGCTCGACCATCACCGCAGCGATATTGGAGGCATCGTGCAGTTCAATCAGTTTCAGCAGTTCATTGGCCAGCGCTACGCCGCCCGTTTGCGGCTGGCCTTCGGTAAAGGCGCAGTCCGCTTGCAGCGTGTGCGGCAGGTGGTCGGCATCAAAGAGTTGACCAAAGACTTTACGGTTGCCGCCAATGCCGCCGACTGAAGTGCCGCCGATATTAACGCCGTGATAGCCACGCGCGCGGCCAATCATTTTGCTCTTGGCCGGTTGGCCTTTGAGGCGCCAGTAAGCACGCGCCATTTTGATAGCGGTATCGGCACATTCCGAGCCGGAGCTGGTGAAAAACACGTGCGAAAGCGGCGCGGGTAGTTTGTCGGTGATTTTTTCTGCCAGTTGAAATGACAAAGGATGGCCGAATTGAAAGCCTGGCGAGTAATCTAAGCTATTCAGTTGCTTGGCGACGGCATCGGCAATTTCTTTGCGCGTGTGTCCGGCGCCGCAGGTCCAAAGACCGGAAAGGCTGTCAAAGCACTTGCGTCCCTGTTCGTCGATTAAATAGTTGCCTTCGGCGGCCACAATCAAGCGTGGGTCACGCTGGAAATTGCGGTTGGCGGAAAACGGCATCCAATGCGCATCCAATTTGAGCTGGGAAGACAGCGACGCACTGACGGTTTGCGGCATGTTCATTTCGATAACCCTCTTAAACGATTTGTTGTACGGGAGCGATGAAGCCCTCTTGTGCGGCAGACTGACACAGCGATAAAGTGCAGAAAATTCAAATCTTGCACACTTTAGACAGTGAATGACTAAACATGCCCACCCATCGAAACGAACCCTTGGCACAAGTGAGTGACTTTGACCTTCGCCTGCTGCGCGTATTTCGCGCGGTGGTCGAATGCGGCGGCTTTTCGGCGGCGGAAACGGTGCTGGGTATTGGCCGCTCGGCCATTAGCCAGCAAATGGCCGATTTGGAGCAGCGCTTGGGGCTGCGCCTGTGCCAGCGTGGGCGGGCGGGCTTTGTATTGTCCGAAGAAGGACGCGAGGTTTATCAGTTGTCCTTGCGCCTTTTGGGTGCGCTGGAGAGTTTTCGTAGTGAAGTCAACGGATTGCATCAGCACCTGCGCGGCGAACTGCATATTGGTCTCACCGATAATCTGGTCAGCATGCCGCGCATGCGTATTACCCACGCCTTGGCGCAGCTTAAAAAGCAAGGGGCGCAGGTGCAAATTCATCTGCGCATGGCAACGCCGCCGGAAGTGGAACAAGGCGTGCTGGACGGTCGCTTGCAGGTCGGTGTTGTGCCGCAAGCGGCACCACTGGCCGGGCTGGAATATCAGCCGCTGTATGACGAGCGCTCGCTACTCTACTGCGCCGTCGGCCATCCGCTGTTTTATGTCGATGACGAGCAGTTAGATGACGAAAGACTGGACTCACTCGATGCGATTGCGCCGACTTTTCGCTTGCCCGCCGAAGTGCAGGCGCACTACCAGCGCCTGTCCTGCACGGCCAGCGCCTCTGACCGTGAAGGTATCGCTTTTTTGATATTAACCGGCTGCTACATCGGCTATCTGCCGGATCACTACGCCTGGGCTTGGGTACAGCAAGGCCGCTTGCGTGCACTTAAACCGGCCACGCGCTTTTATGACTTAAATCTGGTCTCAGTCACCCGCAAAGGGCGCAGACCCAATTTGGTGTTGGAGCGATTTTTGCAGGCGCTGGCGGCAACGGCTTAATCAATTTGTTGTGACTGATTCGCGCAACCCCTGCCTTACGCGGTTATATAAGGTTGCCAGTGACAGCGCGATCAGCAGTGCGAGCAGCGCGTTAATCCAGAAGGCATCCGGCCAGCCCAAAGCCACGCAAAGCCCGATCAGGCCAAAGGCAAAGGCTCGGTCGCTTTTACCCAGTGGGCCGTCGTAGCGGCGTGAACTGCCTACCATCGGCCCCAAAACCCCAGCGTATTCGCTGATAACGGCGAGCAGCGCGAGGACGACCACTAAGCGCGAATCAATACCCGGCAGCAGCGCAAAAGGCAGATAGAGCGCGCTGTCGGCAATCAGATCACAGAGCTCGTTAAGATAAGCGCCCAGTTTGGATTGCTGGGCAAACTCGCGTGCCAGCATGCCGTCAATCGCATTAAGCGCCATGCGCAGCAGCATCCACAGCGGCAGCAGGACAAACAGCCAAGCAATAGAGCTAAATAGCGCAAGTATTGCGCCCAACAGCACGGAAAGCAGCGCCGCCGCGAGCGTCACCTGATTGGCCGTGACCCCGATGGCGGCAAGGCGACGCACCAGCGGGCGCAGCAGGTTTTGAAAAGCCGGTTTTAATTGGTAGATGGAAGGCATAAAAGAACCTATTTAGTGAAGTGCCTCGGCGGGGTTGGTTTGTGCGGCGCGTCTTGCCGGATGAATAGTGGCGAGAAAACTTAACGCGAGCGAGGCGCCGGCAATCAGCAATACATCGGTACTTTGCAGTTTGGACGGCAGATGGCTGATCACAAATAAATCCGCACCAAACAAAGGCCGGCCGCTGGCCGCTTCAAGGTACGCGACCAGCTCGCTGACATTAAGCGCGGCGAGCACGCCCAGCACAGTACCGATCAGCGTACCGGCAAGACCAATCAGCGAACCCTGCACCATAAAAATCAGCAGAATTTGCCGCGAAGAAGCGCCCATCGTGCGCAAAATGGCAATATCGGGGCGTTTGTCGGCGACCACCATAATCAGCGTGGCGACGATATTAAAAGCGGCCACTGCCACGATCAAAAGCAGCAGCACGGTAATCATGGTTTTTTCCATCTTCATAGCGGCAAACAGGCTGCCTTGAGTGGCGCTCCAATCACTGGTGCGAAACCCAGGGCCCAATTCTTCGGCAAACTGTTTGGCGAGCAGCGGCGCTTGCCAGCTATCGCTCAGTTTCAGCCGCACGCCAGGCACTTGCCCAGGATTTAGCCGCAAGATATGGGCGGCATCATTGATATGAATCAGTGCCAGTTCGTCATCCAGGGCCGCGCCGATGTGAAAGGTTGCCAGCAAGGTCAAGCGCTGCATGCGCGGGGTAATACCGCCGGGTTTATCGCTCGCTTCGGGGATAATCAGCGTGAGTTTGTCGCCAATTTGCGCACGCAGACGGCGGGCGCTGTTTTCGCCCAGTACCAAGCCAAACTGGCCGCCGGCGAGGTCAGTCAATTGCCCTTGCACGATATGTTTTGGCAATAAGGAAACCTGTGCTTCATGGCTTGGGTCAATGCCGCCGACTGTGACCGGCTGCATCGCGCCGCGAAATGACAGCATGCCGGAAAGCGAGGCAAAGGGTGCAACGCCTATGACTTGTGGATGACGACGCGCGGTTTCGGCGACCTGTTGCCAATCGTTTAACGGCTGCTCGCCGCTGATAATCAGGTGCGGCAGCAGGCCAAGAATGCGTCCGCTCATTTCTTCACGAAAGCCGTTCATAACCGAAAGCACCACAATCAGCGCGAGCACGCCCAAGGCGAGCCCCAGCATGGAGGCGAGCGAGATAAAGGAAATAAAGTGGTTACGCCGTTTGGCACGCAGCCAGCGCGTGCCGATAAACAAGGGTAGGGGATGGAACATCAGGGTTATTTCCGTCTCAAGCGCAAACCGGTTGCTCGTCGTTGATCGGCCATCAGCAAATGGCACTCCTTGCGCCTTTTGGCTGCAAATCGGGCTGCGTCACTAACTGGCCGTTTTCCAGACGCAGCACGCGGTCCATCTGTGCGGCCAGTGCCAAATCGTGGGTGACGACCAAAAAAGCGGTGTCGGCGTCTTGGGTTAATTCCTGCATCAGACTTTGGATGCCGTGCGCGGTTTGCTGGTCGAGATTGCCGGTAGGCTCATCCAAAAGCACCAGCGCAGGACGTGCGACCAGTGCACGGGCAATCGCTACGCGCTGGCGCTCACCGCCGGAAAGCTCGGCCGGTTTATGGGCAAGTCTTGCGCCAAGCCCCACTCGCTCAAGCAGCTTGCTCGCCGCCTCGCGTGCCTCAGCCACAGGCATTTTGCTGATTAACAGCGGCATGCAGACATTTTCCAGCGCGGTAAATTCGGCTAAAAGATGATGAAACTGATAAACAAAGCCGAGCTTTTGATTGCGCAGCAAGCCGCGTTTTTTTTCAGAAAGCTGCGCCAAATCCTGCCCGGCTAGGTTAACGCTGCCGCTGCTGGGGCTGTCCAGCCCGCCCAACAGATTGAGCAAAGTGCTTTTGCCGGAGCCGGAACTGCCGACAATGGCAATGCGCTCAGCGGCGTGCAGGGTTAGTTGCAGATTGTTCAGCACGCTAACGGCGGCCGGCCCCTCGTTGTACTGCTTGCTTAAGTTTTGACAGCTTAAAACAACCGTTCTATTCATCGGATTACTCATGGCGCAGCGCTTCGGCAGGCTGTGTGCGGGCGGCGCGAAAGGCCGGATACCAGGTGGCAAAAAAACTCAAAATCAGCGCGGCGCTGCTGATGAGCAGGACATCCGCCATTTGTAGGCGCGACGGCAGATAGTCAATGAAATACACCCCTGCGTCCAAAAACTGAATGCCGAGCAGGCGCTCCAGCCAGGCTACAGCGAGGCTTAGATTTTCTGCGCCCAAGCAGCCCAAAAGGACACCAACGAGCGTGCCAATAACGCCAATCAGGCTGCCTTGTATTATAAAAATTCGCATAATTTGCGGCGAACTTGCGCCCATTGTGCGCAAAATGGCGATGTCGGCTTTTTTATCAGCGACCACCATTACCAAGGTGGAGACGATATTAAAAGCCGCCACCGCGACAATCAGCAAAAGCAGCAGCGCGATCATGCGTTTTTCCACACTGATAGCCTGATACAGGCCGCCGTGCGAGCGCATCCAATCCGTGACAAACCAGTCGCCGGAAAGCCCTCTGGCAAGCTGCCAACTGATATTGGGCGCGGCAAAAATATCTGCAAAGGCAAGGCGCAACGATTGCACCTGACCAGGCGAAAAGCGCAGCAAACGGGCAATATCCTGCTGGTGCGCCAGAGCCAAATGGCCGTCGATTTCACCGGCGCCGCTGTGAAAAATACCCGCCACGGTAAAGCGCTTTAAACGCGGGAAAATCCCCGCTGGCGTGATGGTCGCTTCCGGTGCGACAAAGGTAATTTTATCGCCTATGCCAACGCCCAAGGCTTTGGCCGCGCGATCGCCCAGCAGTAACTTAAATTCGCCTGGGATAAGCGAGTCCAAAGCGCCTTCGCGGAAAAACTCGCCAATAATCGAAACACGAGCTTCCAGCGCCGGTTCAATACCGCTGAGCTGCACCGTTTGTATTTGTCCCTGATGGGTCAAAAGCCCCTGTATCTGCGTAAGCGGCGCGACAGCCGTGACCCCAGGGTGCTGCTTAAACTGCGCAATTAACTGCTCCCAGTTAGCTACCGGCTGTGTTGATTCGAGCACCGCCTGCGGCACCATGCCGAGTACGCGGGTGCGCATTTCATAATCAAAACCGTTCATCACCGACAGCACCACAATCATCACACAAACCCCCAGCGCAAGACCCAGCATCGAGGTTAAGGAAATAAAGGAAACCAGCCGGTTGCGGCGTTTGGCCGCGATGTAGCGGATGCCGATAAACAAAGACAGCGGTCTAAACATAAAGGCTCAATCGAGAGGGTGCTGCAAGGAAAGAGGGCCAGAGTTTGGCAGGATTTTTGCTAAAAGCTTCGTTTGCACAGTGGTTGCAGAGCCTTTATCAGTCATTACACACTGGTTTTTTAGTCAACTTGGGTCTTAAGCCAACCTATGCCAATGTCACAGCCAGAAAATCGCCGCGAATACTACCGTATCAATGATGAAATCGCACTGCTCTTGCGCTTGCTGGATGAAGAGGCCGAGCACGCCAGCACGGCTTTCCCCGAAGATGCCGAGTTGTTTTCACAGTTGGAAGCCTTGCAGGAGCTGGAATTACAAACCCAGCCACTGCTGCGCCAGTTGGCCGAAGGTGACGCGGCTCTGGCAAACTGCTTGCGCCTTTTGGATAGGCGCTCGGCGCTGCTGACGCAAACGCTGTTGCAGCAGGTCGATACCGACTTTGGCAACCGCCAGCAGGTGAGCCTGTGCGAAGCCGGACTTAGCATGATTTACCCACAGGAACTGCTGGCGGGTCGCCGTCTGGCGTTGAAAATCCTGTTGCTGCCACAGTCGCACGCCCTGCTGCTGTGCGCCCGCATCATCTACTGTCAAGCTAGCGAAGGCGGTTATAGCGTCGGCCTTGAATTTGAAAACCTAAGCGAAGCGCAAAGGCAAGTGCTGGCAAGACACATCTTGCAGCGCCAAGCCGAACAACGGCGGCAAGCGCGCGAAGCTAAGGTTTAGCGGCCTGTTCCTGTTGGTAGTGTTTGAGCGCGTAGAGGCGCGCGCTATTTAATTCACGCCCCAGTTGCTCGCCGCTAAAGCCACGCTCAAGCAAAGGCTTGACCGAAACCGCCTGCACCGCGCTCGCGGCACCGCGTAGATAATGGGCTTGCGGATAGGCGCACTCTTCAAAACCGCTGCGCCCGCGTGCGTCCATCTCGCAGGCGGCAATAAAATCAGCAAAGCGTTGCGGGCGGCGCAGCAGGTCAAATTTTTGTAGCAGTTTCCATAAGGTCTTGGGCTGTAGTTCCAAGGCGCGGTGAGCGTGGCTGTGGTATTCGCAGGTCAAAAGTGAAAGTTCGGCCAAATCGCGCGGTACTTTCAGCCGTTGATTAACGGCGGCGACCAGTTTTAAGCCCAGTTGCTCGTGTTCGTGGTGCTTCGGCCATTGCTCTTTCGGCGTAGCGGCTTTGCCTAGATCATGCAGCAGGCAGCACCAGCGCACGCTAAGGGGTTGATTGTGCTTTGCGCATTGGCGCAGCACAGCGAGTACGTGCTCACCGGTATCCACTTCGGGATGGTGCTGTGGCGGCTGCGGCACGCCGAACAGGGCGTTGACCTCGGGCAGCAACCGAGCCAACGCGCCACACTTGCGCAGCAGACGGATAAATACCTGCGGGCACGGCTCCATCAGGGCACGGGAAATTTCTTTCCACAGACGTTCGGCAGAAAGGTATTCAAGCTCGCCGGATTGGCTGAGGGTTTGCATCAGCGCCAAGGTTTCATCGGCGACGGTAAAGCCAAGTGGGGCATAGCGCGCGGCAAAGCGAGCCACGCGCAGTACGCGCAGCGGGTCTTCGGCAAAGGCCGGAGACACATGGCGCAGCACTCGCGCGGCCAAATCGCGCTGGCCGCCCCAGGGGTCGATAATCCGCCCTCGCGGGTCTTCGGCCAGCGCATTAATGGTCAGGTCGCGGCGCTTTAGGTCTTCTTCCAGCGTGACTTCGGGGCTGGCGTGGAAACTAAAGCCACCGTAGCCCTTGCCGGTTTTGCGTTCGGTGCGGGCGAGGGCGTATTCCTCGCCGGTTTCAGGGTGCAAAAAAACCGGAAAATCCGCGCCAACGGCACGAAAGCCCAAATCCTGCATCTGCTTTGCGGTTGCGCCAACGACGACCCAATCCCTGTCCGTCTGCGGCCTGCCCAGCAGACGGTCGCGCACTGCTCCGCCGACTTGGTAGATTTGCATTAGCAGACCCTAAAAATCATCCTCAACCTCGCCGTCGTGGATTTTGTATTCACGGTTTTGCAGGTAGACGTTACGGATAAAGCTGTAGCGGTCGCCTTCCATCATGCCTTCTGCCGAAAGCAGCCCGACGCGGGTATCGATTACGTTTAGCGTGGTCAAGCCAAAGCGTGTTTCGGGTTCAAGATAAGGGCCTGGGGTCAAAAAATAGTCCGGTAATTTGGCCGGTGCATCGCGCAAAGTAGAAGGCCCTAAAAACGGCAGCAGCAGATAAGGTCCGCTGCCTACGCCCCAAACCGCCAGCGTCTGGCCGAAGTCTTCATCACTGCGCGGCAAGCCCATTTTGCTGCCGACATCAAAAAAACCGAGCAGGCCAAAGGTGGTATTAAACAAAAAACGGCTGGTATCAATACCGGCGGCACGGGGTTTACCTTGCAGCAGGTTATTGGTCAGATTGACCGCCTCGCCCAGATTCAAAAACATATTGTGAATACCGCGCCGCAAAAAGCCGGGGGTGACTTTTTGATAGCCCTGTGCCAAGGGTTTTAGTGCGTAGGTATCCACGGTGTGGTTAAAGCGAAACACTGGACGGTTAAAGCGCTCCCACGGGTCGTCTTCGCTGGCATTTGCCGCTACAACAGGTAATGTCAGTGCCGCCCAGGCAAGCAGTTGTGCCAGCGGGCGGCGCAGTAAAGGCAAGGCAGGGGGCATGGGGAAAGTCTCCAGATTTCGCCGTGCGGCTCGTGCGGCGGTTGTTGGAAGGGATATTTTGCACGGGCTTTAAGTGGATGGTTTAGCGGCAAGTGCAAGGAAAATGGCAGGATGGTAACGCGCAAAACCTAAGATTGGCAACAGCACCAAGGGTGGCTATTGGATTGAGCTATTTGTAGCTTGTCGCTTTCGCAAGGCCAACCCCAGGGAGGTAAAACGTTATGAACGCGCGCATGCCATTGACGGATGATGAGGGCGAAGTCCGCGAATTAACCGCTGCCGACATGGCGCTGTTTCGCCCCGCGCATGAGGTGCTGCCCGCCGATTTACAAAAGGTGCTGGGCATGCGTCGCCGTGGTGCGCAGAAAGCGTCCATCAAAGCCGCAATCACTATCCGCCTGTCGCAAAAGGTGCTGGATGCTTTCAAGGCAACCGGCAAAGGCTGGCAAACGCGCATTGATAGCCTGCTACTAGAGGCTGGTGGAGCAGGGCGGGTTTGACGGGGCATTATTTAATCGCCATTTTGAGCAGCAGCGCGGCTCCCCCCGCCCTCTCCGGCAAGTGGGCGGGGGAGGCGTTATCAGAGTGCATCCTCCAGCATCGCTTTGTTACGTACTGCGCCTTTATCGGCGCTGGTGGCCAGTAGTGCGTAGGCTTTAAGGGCGGTGGAAACGCGGCGCTTGCGTGGGGAGGCGGGTTTCCAGCCCTTTATATCTTGCAAAGCGCGGCGGCGGGCGAGTTCCTCGCTACTGACCATGAGGTTAATCGAGCGTTTGGGGATGTCGATAAGCACTTTGTCGCCGTCTTGCACTAAACCAATCGCGCCGCCCGCCGCCGCTTCCGGTGAGGCGTGGCCGATGGAAAGCCCTGAGGTGCCGCCGGAAAAGCGCCCGTCGGTGAGCAGCGCACATTGTTTGCCTAAGCCTTTGGATTTGAGGTAGCTGGTGGGGTAGAGCATCTCTTGCATGCCCGGGCCGCCTTTGGGGCCTTCGTAGCGGATGATGACGATATCGCCGGGGGCGATTTCATCCGCCAAAATGCCTTTGACGGCGCTGTCTTGGCTTTCAAAAATCCTCGCGCGACCTTCAAAGACCAGTATGGATTCGTCAACACCCGCGGTTTTTACCACGCAGCCGTCTTCGGCGATATTGCCGTAGAGCACGGCAAGGCCGCCTTCTTTCGAGTAAGCGTGCTCCACTGAGCGGATGCAGCCGGTAGCGCGGTCGTCATCCAGACTGTCCCAGCGCGTGGATTGGCTAAAGGCGGTTTGGCTTCGGATACCGGCAGGGCCTGCCTTGAAAAATTGATGAACTTCGGGGTTAGCCGTTTGACGGATATCCCAGCTGGCAATGCCTTCGGCGAGCGTTGGGCTGTGAATGGTGGGCACCTGTGTATGCAGCAGACCGGCACGTGCGAGTTCGCCCAAAATGGCAAAAATGCCACCCGCGCGGTGCACGTCTTCCATATGGTATTTCTGGATATTCGGCGCGACTTTGCACAGTTGCGGCACACGGCGTGACAGGCGGTCGATGTCTTTTAGATTAAAGGCCACTTCTGCCTCTTGCGCGGCGGCGAGCAGGTGCAAGATGGTGTTGGTTGAGCCGCCCATTGCAATATCCAGCGTCATGGCGTTCTCGAACGCCTCAACGCTTGCAATCTGGCGCGGTAGCGTACGCTCGTCGTTTTGCTCGTAATAGCGGCGACAGAGCTCGACGATTAAACGTCCGGCACGTAAAAACAGTTGCTCGCGGTCGGCATGGGTTGCCAGCATTGAGCCGTTGCCGGGCAGCGCCAGTCCCAAGGCTTCGGTGAGGCAATTCATCGAATTGGCGGTAAACATACCGGAGCAGGAGCCGCAAGTCGGGCAGGCGCTGCGTTCAATAGCGGCCACGGTTTCATCCGAACAGTTATCGTCAGCGGCTACCACCATCGCATCGACCAGATCCAGCGGATGACTGGCGAGTTTGGTTTTGCCTGCTTCCATGGGCCCGCCGGAAACAAACACGGTCGGGATATTAAGGCGCAAGGAAGCCATCAGCATGCCGGGCGTGATTTTATCGCAATTGCTGATGCACACCAGCGCATCGGCGCAGTGCGCACCCACCATATATTCGACTGAATCAGCAATGATTTCCCGACTCGGCAGGGAATAGAGCATGCCGTCATGCCCCATGGCGATACCGTCGTCTACGGCAATGCAGTTAAATTCTTTGGCAACGCCGCCTGCACGTTCAATTTCCCGCGCGACCAGTTGGCCCAGGTCTTTTAAATGCACGTGGCCGGGGACAAATTGGGTAAACGAATTGGCAATGGCAATAATCGGCTTTTTAAAGTCCTCATCTTTCATGCCGGTCGCCCGCCATAACGCGCGTGCACCGGCCATATTACGCCCGTGAGTGGAAGTTTTTGAACGGTAATCAGGCATGAGTTTGCTCCTTAATAAACTGAATCAGGATGCGCTGGGCTACTTGCGTCTTGCAGCGAAAACCCTTGGCGGCGCTGCGCCCATTCATCTTGCAGGCGTTGTTCGCGTTGGTTTTCTTGTTGTTGCGCCAAGGCTTGGTAGCGGCTTTGTAGTTTAAGTAGCGCTTCGCTTCGGCTGTGTTGTTGTTGCCAGTGGTTTTGCGCGGATTGAACCTGCTGCTGGCTGTGCTCGATACGCTTTTGCTGCGCGTCCAAGGCGCTTTGCAGTTGTTCGAGAAAGCGCCGGAAGTCTTGCAGTGTTTGCGCGCTTTGTCCTTGTCTGCCCAGTTGCTGCCACTGTTGTTGATAGCCTAGCTGATAGCGCAGTAACGCGGTTTGTTGCGCTTGTTGTTGGGATAACTCGCGCTGGCACTGCGCAAGCTGGGCGGCGGCTTCTTGTTCTAACTTTTTCGCTTGCTCTATCACCGGCTGCAAGCGTTTGGCGGGATTAGGTCTCATTGGCTAAGCCGTTCAAGCAGTGCTTCGAGCGTAGCAAAGCGCTCTTCAATGCGCTCCATCGGGATATCTAATTTAAGCCGTGAGGTGCCTTCAAAGCGGTATTGTTTGGGCGCACTTTGTACCAGCGTAATCAGCTTTATCGGGTCTACCTGGGTGCTGGCGGCAAAGTCGATACGTGCGCCGTTTGCAGTGCAGTCAATTTTGTCGATACCCAGTGGTTCAGCCAGCAGTTTTAGCGCGGTGACGCGCAGCAGGTTGCGTGCAGGCGGCGGCAGCAGGCCAAAGCGGTCAATCATTTCGACCTGAAGTTCATCCAGCGCCGCCAGATTTTCGGCGCTGGCGATGCGTTTGTAGAGGATTAGCCGCGCCTGCACATCGGGCAGATAGTCTTCTGGGATCAGCGCGCTCAGGTGCAGGTTAATTTCTGTGCCATGCGCCAAGGGTTGTTCCAGATTGGGCTGCTCGCCTTTTTGAATGGCTTTAATCGCGCGTTCGAGCATTTCCATATAAAGGGTAAAGCCGACCGCCTGGATTTGCCCGCTCTGGCCTTCGCCCAAGAGTTCACCTGCGCCGCGAATTTCCAGGTCATGGGTCGCGAGGATAAAGCCCGCGCCTAAATCTTGTGCTCCGGCAATCGCTTCCAGGCGGCGCTTTGCGTCGTCGGTCATTTGTTTTGGCGGCGGAGTTAAAAGATAAGCATAAGCCTGATGGTGACTGCGGCCGACCCGTCCGCGTAATTGGTGCAATTGGGCGAGGCCAAATTTATCGGCGCGGTCGATGATGATGGTATTGGCGCTGGGGATGTCGATACCGGTTTCGATAATGGTCGAAGTCACCAGCACATTAAAACGCTTGTGGTAGAAGTCGCTCATCACCTGTTCCAGCTCGCGCTCGCGCAGTTGCCCGTGGGCAATGCCGATACGCGCTTCCACTACTAATTCAGTTAAATCTGCCGCGCATTTTTCGATGGATTTAACCTCGTTATGCAGGTAGTAGACCTGCCCTCCGCGCAGTAATTCGCGCAGCAGCGCTTCTTTAATCGTGGCCGGATTGCTTTGCAGCACAAAGGTGCGCACCGACAGCCGCCGCGCCGGAGCGGTCGCAATAATCGATAAATCGCGCATGCCAGCGACCGCCATATTGAGCGTGCGCGGAATGGGCGTTGCGGTGAGCGTTAAAATGTCTACCTCGCTGCGCAACGCTTTTAGCTGCTCTTTTTGGCGCACGCCGAAGCGGTGTTCTTCATCGATAATAACCAGCCCCAGATTGGGAAAACGCACGTCGCTTTGCAGCAGTTTGTGCGTGCCAATCAGGATGTCGATTTTGCCGCCTTCCAGTTGTTGGCTCACTTCGGCCAAATCCTTGGCGCTTTTAAAGCGGCTCATGACCTCGACCGCAACCGGCCAATCGGCAAAGCGGTCGCGGAAGCTGTTGTAGTGCTGTTGCGCCAGCAAGGTGGTTGGCACCAGTACGGCGACCTGCTTGCCGCTGTGTACGGCGATAAAGGCCGCACGCATGGCCACTTCCGTTTTACCAAAGCCGACATCACCGCAAATCAGCCTATCCATTGGCTTTGCTGAGAGCATATCGGCGCGTACGGCTTCAATCGCCGCTTGCTGGTCGGCGGTTTCCTCAAAGGGAAAATCCGCCGCAAAAGCCGCGTAATCCGCCGCAGGGTCGCTAAAAGCAAAACCCTCGCGGGCGGCGCGGCGGGCGTAGGTATCTAAAAGTTCGGCGGCAACGTCACGCACCTGCTGCGCGGCTTTGCGTTTGGCTTTTTGCCATTGCTCGCTGCCTAAGCGGTGCAGTGGGGCGCTGTCTGCGTCACTTCCGGCATAGCGGGCAATCAGATGAAGGCTTGCAACCGGCACATAGAGTTTGGCATCACCTGCATATTGCAGGGCGAGGAACTCAGCGCTTTGCCCGTCAAATTCCATGCTGACCAAGCCCAAATAGCGACCCACGCCGTGGTCGATATGCACCACCGGCGCACCGATGGAAAGCTCCGACAGGTTTTTAATCAGCGCATCGCCGCTGGCTTGCCCGCGAGTGCGCCGCCGCCGCTGCATAACTTGTTTGCCGAACAGGGCGCTTTCACTGATGAGCGCGACTTGTTCGGTCAAAAGGCTTTGCTCCAGCGCGGCAATGCAGATGCAAACGGGCTCGCTTGATGGGATAAATTGCGCCCAACCGGCCACTTCTTTAGGTTTTAACGGGATGCGGGAAAGTTGCGCAAGCAGCGCCTCACGTCTACCTGCGGATTCGGCGCAAAACAGCACGCGGCCTGGGTAATCCTCAATAAAACGGCGCAGCTTGGCTAAAGGTTCGCGCGCTTTGGCTTCAATCGCCACATCAGGCAAGGCGGATGTATCGGCCGTGGTAAGGTGGATTTGCGGCCAGCGTTTAAGCCTTGCAAAACAGTCTTCTACCGGTAAAAACAGTTCCGCAGGCGTTAGCAGTGGGCGCGTGCGGTCTACTCCGTATTCTTGATAGCGATTTTTCGCATCCGCCCAAAATTGCTCGGCGGCGGGCATTAAAGCGGGCAGTAAAAAAACTTGGGTGTGTTCGGGCAGATAATCAAACAGGCTCGCGCTTTGTTCAAAAAACAGCGGCAGCCAGTATTCGATACCGGCGGGGATTAAACCGCAAGATATATCCTGATAGAGCGGGCAGCGTTGTAAATCCACTTCAAAACGTTCACGAAAACGCTTGCGAAAGGCGTTGATGCTGTCTTTATCCAGCGCAAATTCCCGCGCCGGTAGCAGCTCAATTTTTTCGACTTTATCCAGTGTGCGCTGCGTTTGTGGGTCAAAGCGACGTAGGCTTTCGATTTCATCGTCAAACAGGTCAATCCGCAGCGGCAGGCGGCTGCCCATCGGGAATAAATCCAAAATCGCCCCGCGCACGGCAAATTCGCCGTGCTCGTAGACGCTATCGACCTGCCTGTAACCGGCAGCGGCAAGACGCAGGCGCATGGTCTCGCGGTCGAGCTTTTGCCCGACATCCAACAGCAGGCTTTGTCCCAACAAAAATGACGGCGGTGCAAGGCGTTGCAACGCCGTTGCAATCGGCACTACCAGCACGCCACTTTGCGTTTGCGGCAAGCGGTAAAGCGTGGCTAAACGCTGCGAAATAATGTCCTGATGCGGGGAAAACACATCGTAAGGCAGGGTTTCCCAATCGGGAAAATGCAATACCGGCAACTCCTGCGCAAAAAAGCGCAGCTCTTCAGACAGCCGTTCAGCGCTGGCGCTGCCTTCGGTCAAAAGCAGACAAAAGCGCCCGCTTTTTTTGACCGCCTCGCTGATGGCAAGCGCCTGCGCAGCGCCAGCCAAAGGTGGCCAGTGCTGGCACCGGGACAAATTGGCAGGGTAGGGCAGGTCGAAAATAGGCAAGGACACGGGCACTTAAGTGTTGGCAAAAAAGAAAGGCGCGGATTGTAACCTAAGGCATTGCACAGTCTTACTCTCTCAACCATTGGTGGGAGAGGGAAAACAACGCTAAACATCTGCTTGACCGCCTTATTGGCAAACCGTAGCCTTGCTCGACCAGTAGTAAAGGTCTGCCTGCCCGCCGGAATTAGCAGGCTATAAAAATTAGCAGGAGAGTACTTAATATGCCGTACAGATTTGCCTTGATACCCGCTTTATTACCGTTGACCTTGACTGTTGCCCTGCAAAGTGCCCTTGCGGCGGAAAATGAGCGCGCCGATTTGGTCAGTATCTGGCGTGAAGCGGTGCAGAGCAATCCGGATATACTCGCTGCGCGCGCCAACTACCAAGCCATTCGCGAAATTGTGCCGCAAGCGCGCGCCGGGCTGTTACCGCAACTGGGCGCGGGGGCCAGCTTCTCTACTAATCAAACCAAGCTTGATACGCCAGAGCGTAAAGTAAAGCGCAGCGGCCTGCTCTGGCAGGCAAATTTGAACCAGCCGTTATTCCATATTGACCGTTGGTTTGGCTTTAAAGCGGCCAAAGCCACCGATGAACAAGCGCTGCTGCAATTATCTGCCGCTGAACAAAATCTGATTATGCAAAGCGCCGAGGCTTACTTCGCGGTGCTACGTGCACAAGACAACCTCGCCTCCACCCGCGCCGAAGAGGCGGCTTTCAAGCGCCAGCGCGACTTGGCCGAGCAGCGCTTTGCCGTGGGTTTGGGCGACCGTACCGACATGCTGCAAGCGCAAGCGGTGCATGACGGTGCACAAGCCGCGCGGATTATCGCCGAGCGTTTGGTCGATGATGCCTTTGAAGCCTTAAGCCAATTGACCGGACAGCAGTATCGGGCGCTGGAAGGCATTCGCCACAGCCTGCCGATACTGCCACCGACCCCGGCCGATGCCAGCGCTTGGGTCGATGCCGCCATGCAGCAAAACCTTGAACTGCTCGCCAGCCAGCACGGTATCAATGCCGCCGTGCAAAGGGTGCGGCAGAATAAAAGTGACCACCTGCCCACGCTAGATGCACTCGCGCAGTATCAACGAGGCGACAACGACCGCTTAGGTTTTACCAATAGCGGCATGGCACCGCGCTACAGTGGGGACGTCGAACAAAGCGCCATTGGTCTGCAACTGAATATCCCGATTTACAGTGGCGGCTTAACCAGCGCCCGCGTGCGCGAAGCCACGGCCAGGTTAACCCAGGCCGAACAACTCAGCGAAAGCCTGCAACGGCGCGTGGTGCAAAACGCCCGCAACCTGTACCGCGCGGTCAATGCCGATGTGGCGACGGTGCAGGCACGCAAACAGGCGATTGTCTCCAGCCAAAGCGCACTGGAAGTGACCGAAGCGAGCTACGAATTAGGCACGCGCACTATTCTTGACTTGGTTGAAGTACAGCGCCAGTTGTACGGCGCGGTGCGCAACTATAACGATGCCCGCTACGACTACATTCTCGACAATCTACGCTTAAAGCAGGCCGCTGGCACCTTAAGTCCGGATGACTTGTCCGCTCTCGCCGAATACCTAAAGCCGGACTACGACCCGGATCAAGACTTTCTGCCGCCGGATTTGTCGGAATACTCCATCTATGAGATGGAAAACAAACTGGCCGCCGTACCCGTGCAGAGTCTTAGCCCGCAGCATCAATCGCTGCTCTTGCCGTTGGGCGGGCTTTCGCGCTCAGCGCCGTAATTTGCCATCACGTCCGCTTTGCCGGCGGGCGTTTTAATAAAAGAGAAACCACTTGTCCGCACTGCTAAGCCTGCTCAGTACCCGCGTTATTGACCCGCCGTTATCCGCTTTGCACAGCCTTTGCGAACGCCAAGGTTTGACCGCTTCACTGCCGCGCCGCTTGTCTTTGGGTTGTTTTGAGTGGCAGCTTCGCGGCCATCCACAAGATTTAGCGGCGCTGCGCACGGATTTGCAAATGCTTGCCGATAAGCAATCGATTGACCTGGTTTATCAAGCCGACAGCGCCGCCCGAAAGCACTACCGACTGGCCGTGTTTGATATGGATTCGACCTTAATCAAGGCCGAAGTGATCGATGAGCTGGCACGTGAAGCGGGCGTATTTGCCGAGGTGGCCGCATTGACCGAACGCGCCATGCGCGGCGAGATCGACTTTCGGCAAAGTTTTACCGCCCGCCTTGCCCTGCTAAGGGGGCTGCCAGAAAGCGCACTGCAAACTGTATTTGAGCGTTTGCGCTTAATGGATGGGGCAGAGCGTCTGTTTGCCGGACTAAAACCACTTGGCATTAAAACCGCCATCCTTTCCGGCGGTTTTGACTACTTTGCGCGAGGATTGCAGCAGCGCTTAGGGATTGACTGGATACTGGCCAACGAGCTGGAGATTAAGGACGGCAAGCTAACCGGTATGGCCGGGCAGAAGATAGTCGATGCCAACGCCAAAGCGCAGCGTTTAAGCGAGTTGGCGCAGCAACAAGGCGTACAGCTCTCGCAGTGCATTGCTGTAGGCGACGGTGCCAACGACCTGCCCATGTTAAAACTGGCTGGACTTGGCATTGCCTATCACGCCAAACCCAAAGTCAAAGCACAGGCGCAGCACGCCATCTCCCACTTTGGGCTGGACGGCCTGCTGTATTTGTTGGGGCTGGCTGGGTAGGGTCTGTTCCCGCTTCAAACGTGGCCGCGACGGAGACAGATTTTGCGCGCAGCAAGGCGCGAGAAGAGAAATTTGCTCATGCAAATGAACGACGAGCAACACAGCGGCGCGAAAAATCTGCCCCGTCCCTTCGGGCTGCGCCCAAAATTTCGCCATACGGCGTTGCAGCACTTGCCAAGGTTGTACACATTGGCTGCATGCTGCGCCTAGTTTGGCGAAATTTTGAGCAGCAGCGCGGCTCGCGTTTGAAGCGGGAACAGACCCTATCTCCCGCGTAACTCTTTTAAAACGGCGCGGCTGTCTGGCCTGATGCCGCGCCAGAGGAAGAAGGCTTCGGCGGCTTGTTCAACCAGCATGCCAAGGCCATCGGCATTGACCAGCGCACCCTGTATGCCAGCCCATTGTTGAAACAGGGTGGGCGTTTTGCTGTAGAGCATGTCGTAGCAAGCACCTTGGTCTTGCAGTAAACCGTCTGGCAACGGCGGCAGTTCACCGGCAAGGCTTGCGCTGGTGGCGTTGATAATCAGCTCAAAGGGTTGTTCGCGGGATAAATCGGCAAAACCACAGACACGCAAAGGACCCAGCGTGGCGAACTCGTCCAGCAGATTTCGCGCTTTATCCAAGCTGCGATTGGCAATCACTAATTCGCCAGGATTTTCGCCCAGCAGTGGCTCAAGTACGCCACGCGCGGCACCGCCAGCACCCAGCAGCAAAATGCGCCGCCCTTTTAATGGCAGCGCAAGGTTTTGCGTTAAATCGCGCAGCAGTCCCGCGCCATCGGTGTTATCGCCTAGCCGCTTGCCATCAGGCTTACGAATAAGCGTATTGACCGCAGCGGCGCGCCTGGCGCGCTCAGTCAACTCATCACAGAGCCGGTAAGCATCCTGCTTAAACGGCACGGTGATATTGCATCCTTTGCCGCCTTGTGCAAAAAAATCAGCAAGACTTTCGGCAAAACCGTCCAGCGGCGCAAGAATGGCGCGGTAATGCAGGTTTTGCCCGCACTGCTCGGCAAATTGCAGGTGAATGTGCGGCGATAGGCTATGGCTAATGGGATTGCCAAATACGGCGTACATATCCATCGGCGGCAACCCTCTCCTAAGCCCTCAGTCCAGCCAATTACGATTTTGCAAAAAGTATTCGGTTAAACGCGCTTCTTCGCTACCCGCGAAGGGTCGCCAGTCATACCCCCAGCGCACTTGCGGCGGCAGTGACATCAAAATGGATTCAGTGCGCCCGCCCGATTGCAGGCCAAATATCGTGCCACGGTCGTAAATCAGATTAAATTCTGCATAGCGACCACGGCGAAACGCCTGAAATTCGCGCTGTGCTTCGGTAAAGGGCGTATTTTTGCGCTTTTGCACAATCGGCCGATAGGCTTTGATATAGGCAGCGCCCACGCTGCGTAAAAAGGCAAAACTGGTATCGAAATCCCATTCATTTAAATCATCAAAAAACAGCCCGCCAATACCGCGCGGCTCACTGCGGTGCTTGAGATAAAAATACTCATCGCACCAGGCTTTAAAACGTGGGTAAACATCCGCGCCAAACGGCTGGCAGGCTTCACGGGCGACTTGATGCCAGTAGCGGCAGTCTTCTTCCACGGCGTAATAGGGGGTTAAATCAAAACCGCCGCCAAACCACCAAATCGTCGAGTCATCCGGTTTTTTCGCTACAAATAACCGCACATTAGCATGTGATGTCGGCACATGCGGATTGCGCGGATGGATGACTAAAGAAACGCCCAAGGCTTCAAAACGGCAACCTGCCAGTTCCGGCCTTTGTGCAGTGGCCGAAGGCGGTAAACCCTCGCCGAAGACGTGGGAGAAATTAACCCCGCCTTTTTCAATCACTGCGCCTTCTTCCAGCACCCGCGTGCGCCCACCACCACCTTGTGGGCGCTGCCAGTTTTCTTCACGGAAAGACTGCTGTCCGTCTTCTTCGGCGAGCGCGTTGCAAATTTGATCTTGTAAATCCAGCAGCCAGTTTTTAACCGTTTGGATGGGAAGGCTCACGTTTGTCACCTTGGCAAGTGGGGGGAAGGCGTGCAAGGATAGCAGCATGCTGCGCCCCACCTTTGACCATCGTCAAAATAAAGGATTGGTTTTATGTCCATGCGTATCCAGTTTTCCCACCACGGCGGTATCGAGGTACTTCAATACCTCAGCTATCAACCTGCGCCGCTGGGCGCACAAGAGGTACTGGTTAAAAACCACGCCATCGGCCTTAATTTTATCGACATTTATTACCGCAGCGGCCTGTATCCGCCGCCCGCCTTGCCGTCCGGGCTTGGCAGCGAAGGGGCGGGCGTGGTGGCCGCCATCGGCAGTGAGGTTAAGGATTTTCAAGTGGGTGAGCGGGTCGCCTACGCGACCGCGCCGCTGGGTGCGTACAGCCAGTTGCATGCCGTGCCTGCCGATAAATTGGTCAAACTGCCAGATGCCATCAGTTTTGAACAAGCCGCCGCGGTGATGCTTAAAGGCTTAACCGTGCAATATCTGCTACGGCAGACTTATCCCGTTAAAGCGGGAGAAACCATCCTTTGGCACGCCGCTGCGGGTGGGGTGGGTTTGCTTGCCTGCCAGTGGGCAAAGGCTTTGGGCGTTAAGTTAATCGGTACGGTCTCTTCAGCGCAAAAAGCACAAAGCGCAAAAGCCGCTGGTGCTTGGCAAGTGATTGATTACAGCCGCGAAGATGTTGCCGCACGGGTGCTAGAGCTTACCCAAGAGGCAAAATGCCCGGTGGTTTACGACTCGGTCGGCAAGGACACTTGGGAAACCTCGCTTGATTGCCTTGCCCCACGCGGTCTTTTGGTCAGCTTTGGCAATGCCTCAGGCTCGGTGGAAGGGGTGAACCTTGGCACGCTCACGCAAAAAGGCTCAATCTATATCACTCGCCCAACGTTGTTTCATTACGCCAATAACGCCAAAAACTTGCGGCAAATGGCCGCTGAATTATTTGAACTCATGAAAAGCGGGCAGATTAAAGCGCATATTGGTGCTCGTTATCCGCTTGCCGATGCGCCGCAGGCGCAAGCACAACTCGCCGCCCGCAAAACCCAAGGCTCAAGTATTTTGCTGCCTTAGTAAGGAATAACGATGTTTACCGGCATTATTGAAGCCATCGGCCAATTACGCTCGCGCCAAGATAAAGGCGGCGACTGTCGTATTGAGATTGCCAGCAGGGCGCTTGATTTATCGGATACCAAGCCAGGCGACAGCATCGCCGTTAACGGCGTTTGCCTGACCGTAACCGAATGTTTAACAGATGGCTTTTGCGCCGATGTCAGCCGCGAGACGCTAAGCCATACCACTATCGGCCATTTGCGCACAGGCAGTTTGCTTAATCTGGAAAAAGCACTGCTGGCCACTTCGCGCTTAGGCGGACACTTGGTCAGTGGTCATGTCGATGCTGTGGGCGAGGTGCTCTCAAGAAAAGACAATGCCCGTGCGGTGGAGTTTCGTATTCGCGCACCAAGAGAGCTTGCCAAATATATCGCGCATAAAGGCTCAATTACCGTCGATGGCACCAGTTTGACGGTCAATGCAGTCAGCGGCGCAGAATTTGCTTTAACCCTTATCCCGCACACCATAGCGCTCACCATCAGCCAGCATTACCAAGCAGGCACAAAGGTTAATTTGGAAGTGGATTTGCTCGCGCGTTATTTAGAGCGATTACTACAAGCTGAAAAGCCTGCCAGTGGCACCATTACCGAACATTTTCTTGGTGAGCACGGTTATTTGTAACTTCTTTCCTCCCCGCCCCTTTACGGCATGGTTTTATGGCACTCAATAGCATTTCTGAACTAATAGAAGACATTCGCCAAGGTAAAATGGTCATTCTGATGGACGATGAAGACCGCGAAAACGAAGGCGATGTCATTATGGCCGCCGAGTTTGTCACCGCCACCCAGATCAACTTTATGGCCAAACACGCGCGCGGCTTAATTTGCATGCCAATGAGCAAAGAGCGCTGCGAGCGCCTGCAATTGCCTTTAATGGCCGCGCGTAACGGCTCGGGCTTTGGCACTAAATTCACCGTCTCGATTGAAGCGGCGCAAGGGGTGACGACCGGCATTTCTGCTGCCGACCGTGCACGCACCGTGCAAGCCGCCGCCGCGCGTGATGCCAAAGCCGACGACATCGTAAGCCCGGGGCATATCTTCCCGCTGATGGAGCAGCCCGGCGGTGTATTGGCACGCGCCGGACATACCGAAGCGGCCTGCGACCTGGCCAGGCTCGCAGGTTTTGACGGCAGCGGAGTGATTTGCGAAGTGATGAACGATGATGGCAGCATGGCAAGACGCGCGGAACTTGAAGCCTTCGCCAAGCTGCATCAGCTTAAAATCGGCACCATTGCCGACCTTATCCACTACCGCCTGCTGCACGAACGCACCGTCAGCCGCATTGACGAGCGTCCGCTGGATACTGAACTGGGCGCATTTCATCTGGTCACCTATCGCAATCGCTTAGATGACAGCGTGCATATGGCGCTCACCTTGGGACAAATCGACCCAGGGCAGCCGACCCTGGTGCGTGTCCACAATATGGAACCGCTGCGTGATTTGCTGATGGTCAAGCAAGCCGGCCGCTGGAGCCTGCGCGCCGCCATGCAGCGCGTGGCCGAAGCCGGTAGCGGCGTGGTATTGCTGCTGGGCAATCCGCTATCGGGTGCAGAACTGCTTGCGCATTTAGAGCCGGTAGAGCCGCAAAGCCCGACCAGCTACAGCACCGTTGGCGTAGGCTCGCAAATTCTGCGCGACTTGGGCGTTCGCCAAATGCGCCTACTTAGCGCCCCGATGAAATTCAGTGCGCTATCCGGCTTTGATTTGGAAGTGGTCGAATACCTGCCGCCCGCTGAATAATCTTTCGATCAAGCCAAGCTCGCTATTATGAATAACGCATGAATAGAGTGGCGGCTTGCTCGATAAATTAAAGAGCAGCAAGGAAGGAAGGTATCTTGGATGAGCATTTAAATATGGCGGAAGCGGTGAGATTCGAACTCACGGACGGTTGCCCGTCGCTGGTTTTCAAGACCAGTGCCTTAAACCGCTCGGCCACACTTCCGCAGGGGCGCATCTTAACGCAAGCGCGGGGGCAAAGAAACAAGCAGTCAAATTTTTCAGCGCATCATGGACTTGGCAGATGCATCTTATCTGCTATGATGCGCCAGTTCATATTTTAGCCTTTGCACGAACAGGAGATTTGCCATGCAAGAGCAAAATTTAAGCCTTGAGAAAGCGCAAGCGACACAGCTTGAGGTGAGCAATGTACTGCGCAATACCTATGGATTGCTGGGGCTGACCCTGCTGTTTAGCGCATTCACTGCCTTTTTAATGCGCAATAGCGCACCTATGCACTTTCTTATTATCTTGGTTGGCTTTTATGGTTTGCTTTTTCTTACCCACAAATTGCGCAACTCCCCTTGGGGGCTGGTTTCTGTTTTCGCACTAACCGGCTTTATGGGGATGACGCTGGGGCCGATTATCAGCTACTACCTCAGTATTCGTGGTGGCGCTGGCATAGTGGCGGCGGCTTTCTCCATGACAGCGCTGGTATTTTGCGGTTTGTCTGCTTACGTGCTGACCACCCGTAAAGATATGAGCTTTTTATCGGGTTTTATCATTGCTGGTGTTTTTGTACTGCTAGGGGCGATGGTCGCTAATTGGGCTTTTCAGATCAGCGGCCTTTCACTGGCTATCAGCGCGGCTTTTGTGCTGTTTTCTTCGGCCTGCATTTTGTATGAGACCAGCGCCATTATTCATGGTGGCGAACGTAACTACATCATAGCGACCGTTGGCCTTTATGTATCGATTTACAACCTGTTTTTAAGCCTGCTTCACTTAATCGGCGCTTTTGCTGGTGATGACTGATTGTCGCCGGTTTAACGAAAAAGCCCGCGAATTGCGGGCTTTTTTATAGTTAATTGTGAATAGACATGAAATTTGCCATTGCTTTATTTTCCGCGCCACATACTCCGGCGGCACGACGCGCTTTACGTTTTGCTGAGGCCGTGGTCGAAAGTGGGCATAAGATTGTGCGCCTGTTTTTGTATCAGGATGGTGTACAAACAGCCTCCAACAATATCGTAACAGCTCAGGATGAAACCGATATCGCCAAGCAATGGCAGCAATTTATCAAGCAGCAACAACTGGATTCAGTGGTCTGCATTGCCAGTGCCTTGCGCCGGGGTTTGTTGGATACAGAAGAAGCCAAGCGCTACGGACGAAGCGCCGCTAACCTGAATGAACCTTGGCAATTGTCTGGTTTAGGGCAATTGCACGAAGCCATACAGCAGTCTGACCGTTTGCTTTGCTTTGCATGAAATCCCTATTAATGGTTAGCCGCAGCGCGCCTTGGGCGGGAGCCAGCGCTCGCGAAGCGTTGGAAATAGTGCTTGCAGCGGCGGCTTTTGATTTACCAGTGGCACTACTGTTTTTGGATGATGGCTTGTTTCAATTAACGGCTAACCAACAAGCCCATTGCCTGCAACAAAAAGACCTTAACGCCAATCTTAAAGCGCTGCCGTTATTTGGTATCGATGATTGCTATGCGGCTAAATCCAGCTTAATGGAACGCGGGCTTAAAGAAAGCGAAGTTCATTTAGCCGTGCACTGGCTGGATGATAAACAAATCGCCGAATTATTCAGCCGTTACCATCAAATTATCACGCTTTAATCTATGGCTACTTTACATCTGCTTTCCCGTTCGCCTTTTAGCGACAATCAATGGGGTAGCTGTCTGCGCTTGTTATCGGATGCGGATGGCCTGCTATTGACAGGCGATGCGGTCTATGCCGTGCAGCCGGGTACAGCGCCCTATGCCGAGTTGCAAAATTTGCCAGAGGGCATCCGCTTGTTTGCGCTGGAAGAAGACCTTAAAGCGCGCGCGCTAAAAGCGCCTGCCCGTTTGCAAGCACTGGATTACCCCGATTTTGTCGAACTCTGCACTCGCTATGCACGGGTCAATAGCTGGTTATGAATGACTTGCAGAAGCTTTTGGATAAAGACGGCCACTTACTCGATCTGCACGACTGGACGCCGCAAGTGGCCGAAGCCCTGGCGCTGCGTGAAGGCTTGACGCTGGCTAAAGCCCATTGGGAACTTATTGAATTGGTTCGAACTTTTTATGACGAATTTCAGCTTGCACCCAATATGCGTGCGTTGGTTCGCTATGCCAAAGAAAAACTGGGAGAAGATAAAGGCAACAGTCTGTATATCAATCGGCTGTTTCAAGGCAGTCCAGCAAGACAAATTGCACGTTTGGCGGGACTGCCCAAACCCAATAATTGCCTGTAATCTTCCGCCTTCTAACTCGGTGATAAACCCAAGCGATTGCCCATGTTAAAACAAAGTTTAAAGAACCTTCTCGCCACTTGGTTGGCTGGATTATTGGTTGTTTTACCACTGGCCTTGACCTTGGCATTATTGGCTTGGCTGGTTAACCTGCTGGCTAAATTATTGGGGCCGGCCACTTTGCTCGGCCAATTGTTTGCCGTGCTGGGCGAACCCTTGACCAATAACGCACTGCTGGCTTATTGGCTGGGTACTTTATTGTTGATTGCGGCGGTTTATTGCTTGGGTTTTGCCGTACAGCGCGGGTTAAAAGCACCACTAAACAAACTGATTAACGCCGTTCTTGGGCGGATACCGGTGATCAGCAAGCTCTATGGATTGGCCGAACGCTTTGTGGCTTTGGTCGATAAGCAAGAAGGCGCTGCTGACATTAGCGCAATGAGTCCGGTTTGGTGTTTTTTCGGTGGCAAAGGTGCGGCGGCGCTTGCATTGCTGCCTAATCCCAAACCAATAGTTATTGACGGGCGCGATTATTACGCGGTGCTGATTCCCACCGCGCCGATTCCAGTGGGCGGTGGCCTGCTTTATGTACCAACCGACTGGGTAAAACCGGCGGATATGGGCATTGATGCGTTTACCAGCATTTATCTTTCAATGGGTATCAACCCGCCACAATTACCTGCGCAAACGGATAGAGCTAAAACCACATCGGTAGATAGTTGATAAAGCATCCTTGTTTTCTCCAATAATTTTTACAATAAATTGAAATGAAATCATCTAATACATTGGCAAACAACAGCCATCCTTTGGCGGGCATTGGTTTAATGTTGCTTGCCACCTTTATGTTTGCCAGTCACGATGCGTTAAATAAATACCTGGCCGAGTTTTACCCCATTGTGATGGTTATTTGGGTGCGCTATCTGATACATACTTCGTTAATGGCAGCATGGTTTTTACCGCGCTCGGGACTTCGTATTCTGTACAGCAAGCGCCCGGGATTACAGGTACTGCGTGCATTTTGTTTGTTGGCGACCAGCCTGCTATTTATTTGCGGCCTATTGTTTATTCCGCTCGCCGAATCCACGGCCGTTAATTTTTTAACGCCATTATTGGTGACGGCATTTTCCCCTTGGGTTTTAAATGAACGGGTCAGTTTAGGCCAATGGCTTGCCGTTTCTTTTGGCTTTATGGGTGTATTGATTATTGTGCATCCGCGCAGCGACTTTTTTACTCCGGCGATTTTGCTGCCGCTCAGTGCCGCCCTGTCTTTTTGTGGTTATCAGCTGTTGACGCGAAAACTGGCCGAATATGACAGCAGCGTCACCAGTAACTTTTTTGCCGGTGTGCAAAATACCTTGATTATGACGGCATTGGTGCCGTTTTTCTGGCAACTGCCCGCCAGTATTAACCATGCACTTTGGATGTTGGCGCTGGGCGCTTTTGGCATGTTCTCGCACCTTGCGCTTAATCAAGCCTTTTGCTACGCCGCTCCGGCTTTGCTGGCACCTTTTAGTTATTGCACCTTGGTCTTTGCGACCGCCATTGGCTGGATATTTTTTGGTCAATGGCCGGTGAGCAGCAGTTTGTTGGGTATTGCCGTGATTTGCACGAGCGGTATTGCGGCGGCTTGGTTGCAACAACGCTCAGTGTCAACTTAAATCAAGGTTCAATCTGGATTTGGCAGTAGAGGAGTTTTAATAACGAAAAGCCATTTTTGGCAAGGAGGCCGAAAATGCAAACCCCACAAAAAGCCGTGCAAGGCGGTTTTAGCCTGCTTGAACTTATAATTACCCTCAGCATACTTAGCATTTTGCTCGCCGTCGCTTTGCCTGCGATGCAAACCTTTGTTCGTAATCAGCGTAAAACGGCGGAAGTGAATTTACTGATAGGCGCACTGAATTACACGCGCAGCGAGGCGGTAGAGCGGCATCATGCCTTGCGCTTATGCAGTGGCAGTTTTGCTGAGGGTTGCCAAACTGAGCGGCTTTGGCGTAATGATTGGTTGCTGACCTTGGATGAACCGATGAGCCGTATGCACAGAACAAACGAGCCTCTTCGCGTGTTTGCGCACAGCGGCGATTTCTTCTGGCGCTGGCAAGGTGCGGGCGGTAACGCTTTTATCCGCTTTAAAGCCGATGGCAGCGCCGCTGGTAGCAACGGTACTTTTACCCTTTGTTATAAAAAAGAAGCGCTGCATCAGGTGGTGGTTAATTTTGCCGGTCGTATCCGAAACCAAGCAGCGCCGGCTAATGCGCGTTGCGATTAAATGCCGGTCTATTTCAGCATACATTCGTTAAAAGGTTCACTGCAATGCCTAGGGTCTGTTCCCGTTTCGTGTCAAATTATTGAAAAAGAAAGGCAAGTCCGCATCATAGGAGTTCTCACACACCTTTGAAACGGACTTGCCATGCCCCGATTGTTACTCAGTGACGAGCACTGGTCGAAGCTGAAACGGATTTTGCTGCAAAACGGTGTTTATCACAAACGGGATTTACGCATGGCGGTAGAGGGAATGCTGTATCGAATGCGCGTTGGCTGCCCTTGGCGCGACCTGCCTCCAGCCTTTGGTTCCTGGAGTAAGGTCTACAAGCGGTTCAACGCCTGGTGTGCCACGGGCAAATGGCTCAAGGTCTTTCAGGCGCTGGTGGTAGAACCCGACTTGGAATGGGTGTTCATCGATGGCAGCTACGCCAAGGCGCACCAGCATAGCGCGGGAGCCGCTGGCGGTCAGGAGCAGGCCATCGGCAAAAGCCGAGCAGGCAACACCAGTAAAATTCACATGGCCGTCGATGCGTTCGGATGGCCTGTGGCTTTTGAAATCACTGGCGGACAGATCAATGATTGCACGCAAGCGCCAGCCCTCATTGAGCAATTGCCCGATGGGCAAACCTTTATTGCCGACAAGGGCTACGATAGTCAAACCATCCGTGAATGCATTGAACGGCAAGGTGCGAAAGCGATCATCCCGAGAAGACGCAACTCTGCCAAAGACAACGTGGATATGGACAAAGCGCTTTATCGCTACCGGCATCTGGTCGAAAACGTCTTTGCCCGCCTGAAGCACTTTCGCGCCGTCGCTACACGCTTTGACAAACTCAAGCGAAATTATCAAGGCGTCATCGCCATGTCATGCGCCTTTATGTGGCTACCCATGTGAAACGGGAACAGACCCTAGGCAGATCAGCAAAAAGACGTGCAGGCCGCCTTGCGGCGGCTGCCACCGCAGCATCGCCAAGAAGTGCTCGACGAGTTGCAGGCGCGCAGCTAGAGGGCACCGTGTGCAATGCAATGTTGTGGCCTACTTCTTCGCCTTGGTGAAACGCGTTTTTGCGGGTGAGTTCCGCTTGTGGGCAGGTCGTAAGGAGACGTCTGCCACCCCAAGGACTGTCGAGAATCGGCCTGCTGGTGCGCTACGTACCGAAGACTGCCCAGAACCGACTGAGCAACCGGCATTGCGTGAAACCGCCCTGGCGCACATCGCCAATATCCGCAAGATGCTGAACGCCTCGACGAACGCTGGGGACATCGCAGTACAGGTAATGCCCGTCAGCAACTGTGTTCAAAGTCAAGCGATTTTCATAGAATTTTCCTGTGGATAAGTAGGCGACCACGCGATGCCGGATTTCAAGATGGCGTTGATGGTGGTCAGCAGTTTTCGCATGCAGGCGACCAGCGCGACCTTGGACGGCTTACCGGCGGCTTTCAGGCGCTGGTAGAACGCACGGATGGTCGGATCGAATCGCACAGCGCTTAATGCCGCCATATACAGCACGGTACGCACATCAGCGCGTCCGCCCCAGCAAGTACGCCTGCCGCGCATTGTGCCGCTGTCACGCGCCAGAGGAGCGACACCGACCAACTTGCCAATGCCGCGCCGGTTGGCATGGCCCAACTCGGGCAGCATGCTCATCAGCACAGCCTGCGTCGCGCGACCGATGCCTTTGATGCCCTTGAGTAAATCGAGCTTGTCCTTGAAGTGCTTGTCGAGCCTGCGCTCGATCTCGGCATCCAATGCCTGGATCTCCTTGTCCAGCGCCTTGATGATGGTGTGGATGCTTTTGGTTTGCAGCCGATGCGCCAACGGCAGGCGGTTGCGCTCGGCAGTACGCGCCTGCACTACTTGCGCACGGCGTGCCACCAACGCGGCCAGCTCTTGCTGCTCCACACTGGGCAAGCGCAGCAACAACTGCTCGCACCGCTCGCTGCCGTGCAGGGTACGGGCAAAGTGCGACAGCACCCGTGCGTCCACGCTGTCGGTCTTGGTCAGATAGCCCATCGCCTTGGCAAAATCACGCGCCTGGCGTGGATTGGCCACAATGACCGCCAAACCCGACAGGCACAGATGCCGCGCCAGCGCCCGTTCAAAGCCGCCGGTCGCCTCCATCAGCACCAGTGTCACATCCAGACTCTGCAGCCGCGCAAGCAATGCGGCAATGCCCGCATCGTCGTTGCTGAATTGTTCAGTCTCGCATTTGTCGTCCAACGCCACTTCCAGCGTCGCCTTGGAAACGTCAATGCCGACAAACAGCGCGTCTTGGTTTTGAGAAATCTTCGTCATAGCCCTATCTTGCATGGGTCTTAGGAAGCAAACGCGATCAAAGCGGCTGTTCACGCAGTAATTTTAGCAAGGCCAGATAGATGTTTTCATGTCGATGATTGAA
>NZ_LSZO01000173.1 GCF_001580025.1 Ventosimonas gracilis
CCCTCCCCGATGCCAACCATAACCATCAGTGACCGCGAGTGGTTGCTTTTTGCGGGTGCCGACACGGACTGTTTTAAGCGTTATGTGGCGTTAAAGATGCGCCGTGCCGCGCAAACCGCCGTTGATAGGTCGTTGGATCAACCGTCCTCTATCGATACCGCACCGTCTTTAGACCATGCAAATGCAAAGGAAGTTGCTGATGACCAACATCGTCATTTCTGACCCCGAATGGGATTTGCTGTCTGGTGAGCCAGGCGACTACTTCAAGCTCTATGCCGCACTTAAGCGGCGGATGGATTTTGCCAGCGGGATTGTCGGGCGCAAAACGCTGATAAATGAAACCGTATTGCGTGATGCCATCACGGTTGACCCTGTTCAGGGACGTGCCAAACCCAAGCCATTAACCCGCCAGCGTTACCGCTCCGCCGTGGCTCGCCTGGAAAAATTGGGGCTGCTTAAGCGTATCGGCACGCTGGTTTTTTTCCTTCCGCAAGCCAATACGGATACGTTTGCCCAAAATAACAACAACCAAAAAATCGGCAGACAGCAACCCGCATCTTCACCACTTGATCAAACCGCCAAAGCCAGTGCTGGCAAGGCTTTAAGGTCTTTATCAAAGGGAGAAAATCGCGTGTCACAACCCAAAAAATCCGATAACAACAACCTACTTCCGGCTTTAAAAGCTTCTAACTATCTACCTACTACTGCTGCTGCGCAGCCGGAAGGGGAGGACGTGGGGCAAACCTGCCCAGAAGCAGGAGCAGAAGCCGCCGCGCCGGATAATCCAGCGCTAGCCAAATTCTCGATGTCCCTGGACTGGCAGCCCGCTCGCGCATCACTTGAGACGTTGGCTTCTTATCTTGGCGTGTCTTTGGACGATTTAACCGCTGATTTTTTGGCCGATTGGCGGGTGTATTGGGCGATCAAGCACCCCGAACGCGAGCAAACGCAGCGGCAATGGGAATTGCAACTGGTCACGCGTCTTAAGCATTTAGCGATTGAGGCGGCAGAGCGGGCGCAGCGGGCAGAAGCACAAGCGGCCAAAGACGAACAAGCCGAAGAAGCCAATACGCCAAAAGAAAAACCCGGCAAAGCCCGCAAAGCGGCGAGCGGCAAGGTGATTCACCTGCACAGTGCACCGCCGCCGGTATCCGGCACTGAAAAACCGAAACAACAGGAGCAAGCCATGCCTTCCGTGCAAGCGACTGACGAGATGATGCCCGTGCTCTACCGCAAGCTGCGCGGCATGTACGGGCATTTGTTCGAGCGGCAATACCCGACAGAAAGCGAATTCGACTGGTCATCCGTGCTGGGAGATTTAAGCCATGATCAGATACTGGCCGGTTTGCGGCGTTTGGTTGAGCAGTGCGGCACGGATCCTTATGCCGCTTATCCGCCTCCAGCCATGCGCTTTCGTCAAGTCTGCCTGCAAATTCCTGGACTGCCCGACACAAGACGCGCCTGGTTTGAGGCGCTCAATGCCGATTACAGTCACGATGCCGTCCAGTATGCCGCCAAAGTCACTGGCTTCGCGGCGCTACAAAGTGCCAAATCGGGGCTGCTCGAACCCCACCAAATGCGCCTGCTGCGCGAGCGTTTTGAGTTTAGTTTTCAGCAAGCCAAAGAACGCCTTATGCGCGGCGAGCCGCTTTCAGGAAGCAAGGCCGTCGCCCGCGAGCCGCTCAGCGAGCAGGAAAGACGGCAGCAGCAGGAACATTTTGGCGAGATTGCGCGACTGAACCGAATCATTGAGGCGGGCGAGCGCCCCGGTGCCAGCCCATACATGCAAAGTGAAGCACAGCGGGCGCGCGAGCAATTACAGCCATTGCAAGAACGCGCCAAAGGACAGATTCAATCCATCCACTCATCCCTCCGCCAAGGTGTCATGGCATGAGCCTGCCCGACTCCAAGCCCGACAGCATCAAAAGCCGCGCGCGCTTGAAGTTGGAGCGCGATATGGGCACGGATTTGCTGGCCGCGTTGCGTGACCCGAAAACCGTGGAAATCATGCTTAATGCCGATGGCAAGCTGTGGCAGGAGCGTTTGGGCAAGGGCATGCGCTGCATCGGCTCACTGCGACCGGCACAGGCGCAAGCCATTATCGAAACCATTGCGGGCTACCACGGCAAGGAAGTGACCCGCAGCAATCCCATCCTGGAAGGCGAACTGCCGATAGACGGCAGCCGTTTTGCCGGACAACTACCGCCGATTGTTTCTGCGCCCACTTTTGCCATCCGCAAAAAAGCCGTGGCGATTTTTAGTCTGGATGAGTATGTGCAGCGGCAAATCATGAGCCAAGCACAGCGCGACGCGATTGTGGCGGGTGTATCGGCACACCGAAACATCCTCGTCATTGGCGGCACCGGCAGCGGTAAAACCACGTTGGTCAACGCCATTATTGGCGAGATGGTGCAGCAATGCCCCAGCGAGCGTGTAGTAATTATTGAAGACACCGGCGAGATCCAGTGCGCGGCAGAAAACTTTGTGCAGTACCACACCAGCATTGCGGTCTCGATGACCGACTTGCTCAAAGTCACCTTGCGCATGCGCCCTGACCGGATATTGGTCGGCGAAGTGCGCGGGCAAGAAGCGCTGGATTTGCTCGACGCCTGGAATACCGGCCACCCCGGCGGGGTCGCCACCTTGCATGCCAACAGTGCCGCCGAAGGATTAACCCGCCTTAAATCACTGGTTTCCCGCAATGCCTCCGCCCCTGCCGATATTGAGCCGTTGATTGGCGAGGCGGTGCACCTGGTGGTGCATATCGCGCGCACTGAAGACGGCAGCCGCCGTATTCAGAGCATCCTCGAAGTCGCCGGTTTTAGCGGCGGGCAATACCAAACCAAGACGCTGTAACCGATTTTATCGTTTCAACCTTAAAAAACAGGAGTAACACCATGCCAGCCACACAAGGATTGACCTCTCAAGAATCCCGCTTATCTACGGTATCGGCCTTATCCGTGCAACCTTTAAGGCGTTTTGCGCCCGTAGCGGCGCTACCTGCCGAAGCCTGCCTGCCACTACCGCAACGCTCGCTTTTTCTCTTTGGCGTAATCGCCTTTGCCCTGCTGTTTGCCTTGTTGCCAGAAGCGGCGCTGGCCTCCACCGGCACGGCGGGCGGGCTGCCGTATGAAGGCTTTTTAACCAATTTGCGCAACAGTATGACCGGCCCGGTCGGCTACACCATATCACTGATCGGCATTATTGCCTCTGGGGTGGGGCTGATTTTTGGTGGCGACTTAAACGGATTTTTCCGCGCCATTATTTTGTTGGTGCTGGTGGTCGCCCTTGTGATTGGTGCCAACAGCATGATGAGCAGCTTTTTTGGCGGGGCGGAACTCTCCGCAGTATGGCCGTTAGAGCCGCTGCCAACGCACAGCGCCTCTGCCCTGTTTGCACGGACGGTTTAATCATGGCGCTGCGCAGCATTCCCATTCACCGTGTAGCCAATCGGGACAGCCTGTTTATGGGCGGCGACCGCGAACTGGTGATGCTCTCCGGTCTTTTGGCGGCTGCGCTGATATTCACCGCACAGGATTTGCGCGCTACGGTCTTTGGCATTGTGCTGTGGTTTGGCAGCCTGTTTGCCTTTCGCTTGATGGCCAAAAGCGACCCGAAGATGCGCGACGTGTATTGGCGTCACCGCCAGTATGAAAAGTATTACCCGCCGCGCTCTACGCCTTTTCGGAGCAATTCAGCCAGTCAAGAAAAGCGTTATCAAGCGCCAAGTAAAGGGAAATAAGACGATGAACCTACCGGGCGTGATGCTGCTTGGCCTGATGATCGGCATTGCCGTTTTGGGTGCGCTGCTTTGTTTGTTGTTATTTATGCGTCTTAGGCAAGTGGACGCGCATTTAAAACTGAACAAGCACCGCTCTAAACAAGCCGGTCTTGCCGATTTGCTTAATTACGCGTCCGTGGTGGATGACGGCGTGATTGTCGGCAAAAACGGCGCGTTGATGGCGGCTTTTTTGTATTCCGGTGAGGACAATGAAAGCGCCACTGAAATCCAGCGCGAGAACGTATCGGCCCGTATCAATCAAGCGCTTCATGGCTTGGGTGACGGCTGGATGCTGCACGTCGATGCCGTGCGCCGTCCGGCGCAGAGCTATTCACAAGCCGAACGGTCTTCTTTTAGCGATCCGATCTGCGCCGCCATAGACGAGGAACGCCGCCGCTTGTTTGAAAGCCTTGGCACCATGTACGAAGGCTATTTTGTGCTGACGCTTACTTATTTCCCGCCCGTTTTGGCGCAGCGTAAGTTTGTCGAAATGATGTTTGATGACAATGCCAAGCCTGCGGATAAAACCGCGCAGACGATGGCGATCATCGAACAATTTAAACGCGATATCCAAACCATCGAAAACGGTCTTTCGGACGTTTTGAACTTAAGCCGCCTTGGCGCTCATCAGCTGATCACCGAAGAAGGCCGACAGGTTGCCTATGACGATTTTCTAAGCTGGCTGCAACGCTGCATTAGCGGGCATTCGCAACCCGTCCGATTGCCCGATAACCCGATGTATCTCGATGCCCTGATTGGCGGGCAAGAATTTATCGGCGGGGTGATTCCCAAGATTGGCCGCAAGTTTATCAGCGTGGTCGCCATTGAAGGCTTTCCGCTGCAAAGCACGCCCGGGATGTTGTCTTTACTGGCGGAACTTGCCGTTGAATACCGCTGGTCTTCGCGGTTTATTTTTATGGACGAGCACCAAGCCTTGGCGCATTTGGAGAAATTCCAGAAAAAGTGGAAACAAAAAGTCCGCGGCTTTATGGACCAACTGTTCAAAAAGTACGACGGCGAGATTAACCAAGATGCCAATGAGATGGTTTTGGATGCGAACGAGGCGATAGCCGAAATCAACAGTGGCCTGGTCGCTGCCGGTTATTACACCTCGGTGGTGGTGTTAATGCACGAAAACCGGCAAGCACTGGAAAACGCCAGCCGCCAAGTGAGAAGCGCCATTAACCGCTTAGGGTTTGCCTCACGGATTGAAACCATCAATACCATGGATGCCTTCTTCGGCAGCCTGCCCGGACATGGCGTGGAAAATGTCCGCCGTCCGCTGATTAACACGCTGAATTTAGCGGATTTGCTGCCGACCAGCTCCATCTGGACAGGCAGCGAAGATGCGCCTTGCCCGCTCTATCCGCCGCTTGCACCGGCACTGATGCACGGCGTCACCAGTGGCTATACACCTTTCAGGCTCAATCTGCATGTGCGCGATTTGGGTCATACCTTGATGTTCGGCCCGACCGGCGCGGGTAAATCCACCCATTTGGCGATACTGGCCGCGCAATTTAGGCGTTATCAGGGCATGAGCCTTTATGCCTTTGATAAAGGAATGTCCATGTATCCCTTGGCGGCAGCGATTAACGCGACCACCGAAGGCAAGAGCGGCCTGCATTTTTCGGTAGCCAGTGATGATGACGCGCTGGCCTTTTGCCCATTGCAGTATTTAGACAGCAAGGAAGACCGTGCATGGACCATGCAGTGGCTGGATACGCTGCTGGCGTTAAACGATGTTAAAACGACACCAAGCCAACGCAACCTGATCAATGAAGCCTTGGTTTCCATGCAAGGCAGCGGCGCTAAAACCTTATCGGAATTTTCCGTCACCATTCAGGACGAACAGATCAGGGAAGCCCTTAAGCAATACACGGTAGACGGCTCCATGGGGCATTTGCTCGATGCCGAACAGGATGGCCTTTCGCTGTCCGATTTCACCGTGTTTGAAATCGAAGAACTGATGAACCTAGGGCAAAAATACGCCATGCCGGTGTTGCTCTATTTGTTCCGGCGGATTGAATGCGACCTTAAAGGCCAGCCAGCGGTGATTATTTTGGATGAGGCGTGGCTGATGCTCGGCCATCCGGTCTTTCGTGAAAAAATCCGCGAATGGCTCAAAGTGCTGCGCAAAGCCAACTGCTTGGTCTTGCTGGCCACACAGAGCCTGACCGATGCGGTACGCAGCGGCATATTGGATGTATTGGTCGAATCCACCGCAAGCAAAATATTCCTGCCCAATGTGTACGCCAGAGAAGACGAAACCGCCGCCATTTATCGCAGCATGGGTTTGAACGACCGGCAAATTGAAATTATCGCCAGTGCCGTTCCGAAAAGGCAGTACTACTACTTGAGCGAAAACGGCAGGCGCTTATATGACCTTGCCTTGGGCGATTTGGCCTTGGCTTTTGTCGGGGCGAGCGATAAAGACAGCGTGGCGGCGATTAAACAACTGCAAAAGCAATGGGGGCATGAGTGGGTGGAGCACTGGTTATCGGCGCGCGGGTTAAGTCTTGATGATTATATCGACCGGCGAGCGCTACCAAAAACCAACAGCCCAATCATTGAAATGAATCCCTTATTGGAGACGGCCGAATGAGTTTTTCATTATTAAAAAAGGGTAACGCCAAGCAAAAGCCTGCCGCAAAAGACGCTTTGGATAATCCTTATCTCAATGCCCGCCGCACTTGGAATGAACAGGTCGGCAGCTTGGTGTCCAGCAAGCAGACTTGGCAGCTTATCGGCATTTTATCCATGTTATTGGCACTGACCGCCATTGCCGGGGTGATTTATATCGGCAGCCAGTCCAAATTTATCCCTTATGTCGTCGAAGTGGATAAATTCGGCCAAACCCGCGCACAAGGCGCGGTACAAGCCAGCACGGTGGCAGATCCCAGGGTGATCCATGCGCTGGTTGCCGACTTTGTGCACGACGCGCGCATGGTCACGCCGGATGCGAACTTGCAGGCCAAAGCCATTTACCGGCTGTACGCAAGGTTGCTTGCCGGAAGTGTGGCGCTTGCCAAAATGAATGAGCTGATGAACTCGGAAACCACCAATCCCTTCAAGCGCGCGGAAAAAGAATTGGTCTCGGTGGAAATCCGCACAGCAATCCCGCAGACCGATAAAACGTGGCAAGTCGAATGGACCGAAAGCACCCGCGACCGCGCCGGTGCCCTGCAATCACTACCCGTGGTCTGGCGCGCACTGGTCACTGTCACCACACAAGAGATCACGCCACAAACCACCGATGAACAACTGCGCAATAACCCGCTTGGGCTGTATGTGCAGGATTTCTCCTGGTCACGGGTGAATTAAGGCAAGGACAAGGATAGATAATGAAGACTTCAGGCTTAAATAAAACCGCCACCATCGCTTTAAGGGCTTTTTCTCTTGGCCTATTGGCTTTTTCGTCTTTTTCGGTTTGTTCGTCGGCGGCCTTGGCGGATGAGTTTGCAGACCTCTACTTTAGCGGGCAAAACCCCCAATTAACGGCACAAGAACGCACCGCAATCGAGCTTTCCAAAAAGTGGAGCGCCGGTAATCCTGCGGGCATCAAACCGGTCGCAGGCGCGGGCGGTGCCGTGCGCTTTATTTATGGCGTACAGCAACCGTCGATTGTCTGCGCGGTGCTGCAAGTCTGCGATATAGCCCTGCAAGCCGGTGAACAGGTCAATTCCATCAACCTCGGCGATACCGCGCGGTGGACGGTGGAACCGGCCATGACCGGCAGCGGCAGCAGCACCGTCCAGCATCTGATTATCAAGCCAATGGACGTAGGGCTTGAGACATCCCTTGTCGTGACCACAGACCGCCGCGCGTACCACATCCGCCTGCGCTCGCACCGCAAAGACTATATGCCACAAGTGGCCTTCACCTATCCCGAAGAAGCGCTGGCTAAATGGGACTTGATTCAAAGACAAGAGCAACAGCAGCGCGAAGAAAGAACCTTGCCCAAAACCGGCGAATACTTGGGTGATTTGAATTTTGACTACGACCTTGAAGGCAAGGCCAGTTGGAAGCCCATCCGCGTTTATAACGATGGGGTGAAAACCATTATCGAAATGCCCAAGGTCATTGCACAAACAGAAGCGCCTTCGCTGATGCTGATCACTCGCAAAGGCCACTGGTTTAGAAGCGAAGAAACCGCACTGGTTAATTACCGTCTGCAAGGCAACCGTTATATCGTCGATGCAGTGTTTGATAGGGCTGTTTTAATCGCCGGTGTCGGCAGACGCCAAGAACGTGTAACGATCAGCCGGAGATAAAACCATGTGCATGCCCATCTTGCCCCGCTTGCGCCGTCTTCCTTTTCTTGGCGTGCTTGTAATGCTTACATGGCTAAACGGCTGCGCCGTAACCGGCAATTACGGCAATTTTATTCAAGACGAAGCCAGCGCCGCTCAAAGCCAGCTCGCCAAAGACAGTGCCAAGCAACTGGAAAAACTCTATCCCGCAGCGAAAACCCATTTAATCCTACAGCAGGATACGCCGGACAGCTTTGGCAAAGCCTTGGTGGCTTCGCTGCGTGAAGCGGGTTTTGCGGTACAGACCTTTGATCAACATCAACCCAAAATCAAAACCGCGCCGCATTCGCCGCAAACGTTATTACCTGTTAATCCCGATGCACCGCTGCAACTTAAGCTGGCTTATATCCTCGATCAAGCCGGTGAAGACGGTTTGTATCATTTAACGCTCTTGTTAAATCATCAAGCATTAACCCGCCTATACCGGCTTGACGATAACCGGTTTATTGCGGCAGGCGATTTAGTATGGAAAAAGGAATAATCCATGAGTACCACCCCTACCGACAATAACGATGCTACTCCCGATAAAGGCACGCCGGATACAAGGCGCGTAAATAATATGCCGTTAGTGATTGGCGGCACCGTAGCCGTGGCTTTTTTAATCATGATGGTAGTGGTGGCGATTGATCGCAGTGCCACACCACAAGGAGCCGCCAGCGAGCAAACACTCACGCCAGACAGCAGCAGTACCAGCAAAATGGAACAGACCATCGTCGGCGAATACGGCGCGGGCTTAATCCCTGAACCGAAAAAAACCACGCCTGTGCCTGTATCGGCGACTGAGATTGAAGCAAACGACTTGCCCATAGATTCGCCGCCGCTGCTGCTAAGTCAGCAACCCCCCGCGCTGCCGCGCAGCACCGGCAATCACTTTTTTAATCCCAATATCGCGGCGAACCCCATAGACGAAGAAGCGCAGCGTATCCGCGACCTGAAAATGCAGCAGTTTCACCAAGCCGTGCATGCCAAAACGTCCGTTTCCATTGATACCGGTGGCGCAAACAGCTTTTCCTCTGGCGTGCCTTCACGCATCGATGGCGGCGCACCGCAAAACCGCGAAGAGATGCTGGCAAGACTGGCTGCCGTACGCAGCCAGATGGAACGAAAAAGGCAAACCGACCCCACGGCTGTCTACCAGCAACGCATGGCAGCCTTGAAAGCCTCTGGCCTCATACCGGACACTGGCATAAGCGCTGGCATGGACGGCGGCGCTGCTTTATTGCCCGCAAGCGGCGCTATCAGCATGGACAGCGCCATGGGCAGCGGCAACGACTACAGCGCGTTCGACAAAGTCACTGAAGGCGACCGCTGGCAATTAAACGAACGCCTGCAATTACCGCGTAGCGCCTTTGAACTGCGTGCCGGATTTATTATTCCGGCGACCATGATTTCCGGTATCAATTCCGACTTGCCCGGCCAGCTCGTCGCACAAGTCAGCCAAAACGTCTTTGATACCGCAACCGGCAGATACCTGCTCGTCCCGCAAGGCACAAGACTTGTCGGCAGCTATGAAAGCGACGTGATCTACGGGCAAAGCCGTATTTTGATTGCTTGGCAACGCCTGATCTTCCCTGATGGCAAGGCACTGGATTTAGGCAGCATGCCTGGCGCGGATAGCGCCGGATATTCAGGCTTTAACGATAAGGTCAACAATCACTACCTGCGCCTGTTCGGCAATGCTTTCTTGATGTCCGGCATTACCGCCGGTATCAGCCTAAGCCAAGACAAAGGCGGCAATACCACCGGCACCAACCAACGCGCCAGTGATGCCCTAAGCGAGTCACTCGGGCAAGTTTTGGGCAATACCATCAGCCAAATCGTATCCAAAAACCTCAATATCAGCCCGACACTGGAAGTGCGCCCAGGCTACCGCTTTAACGTCATCGTGACCAAAGACTTAACCTTTCAAAGGCCATACCAGGCGTTTGATTACTGATCAATCACAAACAAGGAGAGGTTTATGAAAGCGAAAGCCAAACCCAAAATCGCCGCGCTGGCTCTGGCGGCAGCGCTGGCAATCCCCATCACTGCGCCGATAACCGCACCCACGGCACAGGCCAGCGGTATCCCTACAGTGGATGTTGCCGCTATCGTCCAAGCCATTTTGCAAGTGATGGAAAGCATCGAGCAGACCACCGCGCTGATGGATCAATACCAAACCCAACTGGAACAATACGAAAACCAACTGCAACACTCACTCGCGCCCGCTGCCTATATCTGGGAACAAGCCAGCCTTACCATGAGCAAGCTCGAAAGAGCGCAGGCCATGCTCGATGTCTACAACCGCCAGCTAGGCGGCCTGGAAGGCTACCTCGACCAATTTAAAGACATAAGCTGGTACAAACGCTCGCCTTGCTTCAGCAAAAACGGCTGCACGCCAGAAGAGTTAGAGGCCATGAGGGAACTCAAAGAGCGCATGGACAAAACACAGGTGCAGACCAATAGAGCTGCCGCCGAATCGGCGACTAAGCAGCTCGATAACACCAAAAAGTACACAGAGAACTTGGCACAAATCAAGCAGCAAGCCAGCCGTGCTCAAGGCCAATTACAAGCCATTGGCGCGACCAACCAACTGGCCGGATTTCAAGGCGACCAATTGATAGACATCAACACTCAACTGGCAACACTGATCCAACTGCTTGCGGCGCAAAAGCAAGCCGAGGAAGATAAGCAAAGGCGACTAGAGGCCGCCGATGAAGCCGCGCTCTATACCGGCAATATCAAACCCAGCCCACGCAAAGGATGGCTACCATGAAAACCACCGCACAGAAAACACTGGCTTTTTTACCATTAGTATTGGCAATGATTTGGCTACAAGGATGTGATTCCACTCCAAAAGTGAATGAAGAGAACTGCTCAAAAATAAAAATAAGGGGTTTCGACGCCGAGGCCGAAGCGTTCCAAAGACAATTTAAATCAGAAGAGCAATGGAAAGGATTTTATAACGCTTGTGAGAATAAAAAACTAGGCCAATTTAAATTCTTGTATAAACCGGAAGTGAATAAAGAAAACTGCGATAAACTTTATTTGCCCGATAATACTTTCTCAGAAGAACACCAGAAACAATTTATAGACAACCTCGCCTGGCGAAGCTTTGCAGACAGTTGCCGTTACTTGGACAAGACAAGACCCAGCCCTTATCAGTCATGGAAGCCATAACCCAAGCAAGGAAAGCCGTATGCGCCCCGCCACTATTCGTTCGGCACTGCCTTATTTATTGCCTCTGATATTGTTGGTCTTTTCGCTGGATGCCAGCGCAGAGCTTAGCAGCCAAGGCTTAATGGATGATGTGCTGAAAAAATTCAAAGACCAAACAATGGGTTGGGGCGATACGTTTAAACAGCATGCATCCTGGCTATTTTTAACTCTGGCAACCATCTCAATGGTTTGGACCTTTGGCATGCTGGCGTTACGCAAAGCGGATATTAGTGAATTTTTCGCAGAATTGATTCGCTTTGCTATTTTTGTTGGGTTTTTCTGGTGGCTTTTGGATAACGGCCCGACTTTTGCCCATGCCATTATCGATTCGCTCACGCAAATGGGTGGCAAAGTCAATCAAGGATCCGGCTATGAAGCTGAATTAACGCCGTCCGGCATTGTGGATATTGGCTTTGAGGCGATAGAGCACTCCCTCAAGACAGCCTCTTGGCGTTCCCCCTTCACGAGCTTGGCAGGATTTGTTTTTGCCTTTGGCATATTACTGCTATCCGTGATGATCGGGATGAATATGCTGATGCTGCTGATTTCAGCTTGGGTACTCGCCTATGCCGGTATTTTTATCCTCGGTTTTGGCGGTAGCCGCTGGACGCAAGATATGGCCATTAATTACTACAGAACCGTGCTGAATACCGGCCTGCAAATTATGACCATGCTTTTGTTGGTGGGTATCGGCAAAGCGCTTATGAGAGAGTATTTTGAAAGCGTTAGCGCAGCCCCGACCATTACTGAAATGGCCATCGTATTTGTCGTTGCTTTTATCGTCTATCACCTGAGCAGCAAAGTCCCGTCCCTGATTGCCGGGATGGCTTCGGGTGGTGGCGGTGGCGGCGATATGGGTATTGGCGGCAGCGGTGGTGCGGCGATGGGTGCAGCTATGGGTATGGCTGGGGCTGGCATAGCGGCCTCTTCGGCAGGCAAAGCTGCCACGAAGGCAGCCACTACCCCCGTGACTACAGCCTTAGCAAGCGGTGTGGGACTTGCCAAAGCGGCCAGCGCACTTGACAGCAGTATCGGCCAAGACGCCAAGCGCCAAGGTGGCGGCACAGGTGCCTTTATGAAAGCCGCCGGTATCCACGCCAGCCGGACAAAAGCCAAGGATGCCGAAAAAGCCGGCATGCTAGCTGGTTTGGAACCCTGATAAAGACAGACAAGGAATATCTCATGAACAAACGCTCTACACTACTCATACTCGCGATTTTAACGGCCATAAGCACAAGTGCTGCGGCATCTCCCTGTGGCGCAGAGCTGTGCTTGTCGGATTTCAATGCCGCCAAAATGGCTGCCGCCTGCAAACCGGAAATGGATGATTTCTTTTCCATCAAACGAACCAAACATGGGAAATTCTCACCTTCGCGCACCTATCAAGCACGTCGCAACTGGCTGTATCAATGCGACTCGGGCAATACCGCGCAAAAAGAAGACATAATGTCCAAGTTTGGGCATATCTATAAACCTTCTTATTGAGAACATATGTGATGAGTTTCTATAATTGGAAAACAGGGCGGTGGGTGACCTACGATCAATGCCGTGGAACATCTATTGTTGCTGCTGATCAAAAATTAACGCTTGAAAAATACAGCCCTGAAAAAATCGAAGAAAAAGCGCTCCCGCAAAGTCGCATAGAGCGAATATTTAATGGCTATATGCGATTCGAGAATAGAATATATGAGTGGATGCTTAGTAAAGACTATCATCGGGTTGCGGCTCCGCTGGCAAAACACTTACTGCCAATAACCGTTGCCTGCATTTTAATGTATGCATTTTTCAAGTTGATCGTATTTGCCTTTCAGCTTTTCTTTATGCTGATAGCATTTATGCTCTATGAAAGAGAGATGACGGTGCTGGACAATATTTTCTGGTGTGGCGTTTTATTTTGTATTGGATATATTTTAGTTATTTGTTTTGGACCCCGTATTCCAGACAGCCCGCCGTCGCAAAATAACGAGACACAGCCCAAGCAAAAAAATAAACCGTTAAAAATAGAGCTTAGGGGAAGAAAAACCCTCTTTGGAGGAATTGTAATAGAGGGTGTAGCGGAAGAGCAAGAATAACCTGTATTCTTATTACAAAAAAGAATTCATCAAGCACAACGAGAGTCATCCAGTATTTAAGGTTGCAACAAATGAATATCAAAAACTTGTTGACGTTGGTTGATGAACGCAAAATTGATATTGCATTTGATATTGTTAGTTGGATTTTATTTTTATGTTCCTTCGCGTATATGGGATTTTTATTTTTCTTGTTTTTGTTCTTGTTTTTCCCGGAACCATATTCCGATTTTTTTCCGCCGGTGGCTTCCTTCCCCTTCTTCCCAGAGGGATTTTTTCCCATAAGAGGTGATATAGTGCTGCTTTGTTTCATTTGCGGCTTTCTAGTGACAGTTGGTGGTAATATTTTATTTGTTAA
>NZ_LSZO01000174.1 GCF_001580025.1 Ventosimonas gracilis
CGGGCTACGCCCTACGCCGCCTGAAACCGCAAGGCAAAACCGGACAGTTCATTTGCTTTAAAACCGGACAAGTCTATTTGTTGACAACAGAGTAAAATTTCGCTTTTTACTCATAAAAACATCAGAAAAAGATCAGACGGACATCTGCCGGTTTTCGTGGCTTGTATTGGATGTTGATAATCGTTTATAGGCCATACAAAATCGCTTATCTGTACCAGCACATGACTTCCCGCTCCAAGATGAATTAACCCGCCTAATGCCCTTCGATTACGCCACGCTCTCTATTTTGCGCGACCGCCATCCAGCGTGGCGCTTGTTGGCTTCAAAGCATGCACCGCTGGTGGCAAGTTTTCTGCACCTAGACCGCATTCATCCGCACCTTCGCCTTGAGCAAGAACATATTGGCTACCGCTGGCTGTGTGAAGCACTGGTCGCGTTGGATAGCGGCTAAAAACCAACTGTACCGCGCCATTTTCCAGTACGTTTTGCCAATTTTATTGGTGCTGTAGCTTTGCCGTTTCTGTAATCGGCGCATACTGCGCTCGAATTTGCCTGTTGGAAAAAACTTTTCCAACCGTACCAATAATAAACAATCAAGGGGAACCGGCAATGACTGGCCATACAGCAGGCGGCTCAAATGTAGTGCGCACGGACAGCGAGCAGCTTTGGAACGACGATTTAGCCCCCACCAGCGCAGAGCGCAGAACCTGGACTTGGTATCACTATCTGGCGCTGTGGATAGGTCTTGTGATGAGCATTCCGGCCTACTTGCTGGCGTCTTCCATGATTGATGGCGGGATGAGTTGGGACGAGGCGATTTTTACCGTCTTTCTCGGCAACGTCATTGTGCTGGTGCCGATGCTGCTGATTGGTCACGCCGGCGCCAAATATGGCATTCCCTATCCGGTGCTGGCACGCGCCGCTTTTGGCACCATCGGCGCACGGCTGCCGGCGATGATGCGCGCCATTGTTGCCTGCGGTTGGTACGGCATTCAGACCTGGTTTGGCGGGCATATGGTATATACCTTGCTCGGCGTGCTGTCCGGCGCACCGATTGGCGGCGAGCCGCTGCCGTTTTTGGGTATCAATCTGGCCGAACTTTTGTGCTTTGTCGGCTTTTGGGCGATTCAGATGTACTTTGTCATCCACGGCATTGAATCCATCCGAAGGCTTGAAACCTACACCGCCCCATTAAAAATTCTGGTCTGCTTTGCCCTGCTCTGGTGGGCGATTGATAAAGCGGGTGGCCTTGGCCCGTTGTTTGACCGCCCGTCCGAATTTGCCCCCGGCCAGCCCAAAGAAGGCCAGTTCTGGAGCATCTTCTGGCCGTCACTGACCGCAATGGTCGGCTATTGGGCGACACTGGCGCTGAATATCCCGGACTTTACCCGCTACGCCCGCTCGCAGCGCGACCAGATGGTTGGGCAGACCTTGGGACTGCCGCTGCCGATGGGCGGCCTTGCCGCGCTGGCGGTGATTGTCACTTCGGCGACCATAGTCGCCTACGGCGAATCCATCTGGGATCCGGTCACAGTGGCCGGAAAAATGACCGGCGCGGCGGTGCTGCTTTCCTTGATTGTGCTGCTGATTGATACCATCAGCGTTAATCTTGCCGCCAACTTGGTAGGCCCTGCCTTTGATTTTTCCGCACTCAATCCCAAGCGCATTTCCTACCGCATGGGTGGCCTGATCACGGCGGGGATTGGTCTGGTGATGATGCCGTGGAAAATCCTCGAATCCACCCACGGCTATATCTTTACCTGGCTGATTGGTTATTCCGCGCTACTTGGCCCGATTGCCGGAATCCTGCTGGCCGATTACTGGTTTTTGCGCAGAACGCGCCTGAATGTAGCGCAGCTTTATGAAAACCAAGGCGAATACAGCTACAGCAATGGCTGGAACCACGCAGCGCTGATCGCCTTTATCTTGGGTGCACTGCCGAACCTGCCGGGCTTTTTGCACGCAGCCTTCCCAGAAACCTTTAGCGCCGAAGTCATCCCGGCGTTCTTTATCGCGCTTTATACCTACGCCTGGTTTGCCGGTGCGGCGCTGGGCTTTGTCATCTATTTGCTGCTGATGAAGCGCCGCAGGCAGGATTAAAGCCATGCCCAAGTTGCTGTTCTTCGCGCTGGTTGCGACCGGCGGCGCACTGGTCGCGGTGCAGGCGAGTTTTAACAATCGGCTAAGGCAGGCGCTCGAAGGCGATGCGCTGATGGCGGCGCTGCTGTCTTTTATTGTCGGCACCTTGACTTTGCTGCTTATCGTGCTTGCGCGTGGTGGCGGCCTCGCCAGTTTGCGCAATCTGCATCTGGGATTGGCCGATCTGCCTTGGTGGGCGTTTGCCGGTGGCCTGTGCGGGGCGTTTTATGTGCTGGCGATTATTTTGGGCGTGCCACAGATTGGCGTGGCTTGGTGCATGGCCGCCGTATTGATGGGTCAGCAGCTTTGCGCTCTCACGCTGGATCACTTTGGCGCGTTTGGCCTTGAGCCGGTTGCGCTCAGCACGCAGCGCCTGTTGGGGCTTGGCTGCTTGCTGTTTGGCGCGTGGCTATTGCGGCCTGCTTAACCTTTGGGGTCTGCCGCAAAGCAGGAAATCATGCAACAACAATAAGGAGTACCAACCATGAACTTGATCACTCGCGGTCTTTGCCTTTTCGCCCTGCTCTTTGGCATCACGGCGCTCGCCGCTCCCCCGGTCGAGAGGCCGGTGGTCGCCGCCGTATACAGCGTGCCGGTGGAGCAGCAATGGGTTTCGCGTCTGCATATCGTGCTGACGGCTGCCGAAGCGCGCGGCGAGATTGAATACCGCTTTTCGGAAAACATCAGCAATACCGACTTTGAGCGGGTGATGCGCCAATACGCCGAAGCCGGCGCGCATCTGGTCACCGGCGACTCGTTTGCGCTGGAAGCTGCCGCCAGACGGGTTGCCCGCGACTATCCGCAGACGGCATTTCTGATGGGTTCATCCGGCAAGGCACAAGCGCCGAATTTTGCCGTGTTCGACAACTACATTCAGGAGCCGTCTTATCTGACCGGCATGATTGCGGGCGGGCTGAGTAAAAACGGCAAAATTGGCATGGTCGGTGGCTATCCCATCCCCGAAGTGAACCGGCTGATGCACGCTTTTATGGAAGGAGCACGGGAAATCAATCCAAAAGTCACCTTTTCCGTCCTGTTTATCGGCTCCTGGTTTGACCCGCCCAAAGCCAAGGAAGCGGCCTTTGCCATGATTGACAGCGGTGTAGATGTGCTCTACGCCGAACGCTTTGGCGTATCCGATGCCGCCAAAGAACGCGGCGTGCTCGCCATAGGTAATGTCATCGACACCCAGGCGCAGTATCCGCAAACAGTGGTCGCCTCTGCGCTGTGGGATATGGCACCGACTTTAAACGCCGCCATTGCACGGGTCAAAGCCGGCACTTTTGTCGGTGAAGACTACGGCCAATATTCGCTGATGAAGCATCAAGGCTCATCACTCGCCCCGCTGGGTACGTTTGAGGGCAAAGTTCCCGCCGAACTGATGGCAAAAGTACGCGAGCGCGAAGCGGCGATTTTGGACGGCAGCTTTATCGTTAAAGTCAACGACAGCGAACCCAAATCCAGCGCAAGGTAAAGGTCTTAAGCCCTTTCCCATCAATGGGTTGGGAGAGGGCAGAAAAACCATGAGTAACCCCGTTGAACGCACTTGAATTAACCGGCATCAGCAAGCGCTTTGGCTCGCTTCTCGCCAACGACAATATCTCGCTGACGCTTAAAAGCGGCGAAGTGCTGGCGCTCTTGGGCGAAAACGGTGCGGGCAAATCCACACTGGTTTCGATTTTGTTCGGCCATTACCGCGCCGACAGCGGCCATATCAAAGTCTTTGGCGAGCCGCTGCCTGCGGCAAGGCCGGATTTGGCGCTTAAGGCCGGTATCGGCATGGTGCACCAGCATTTCACGCTGGCCGATAACTTATCCGTACTGGATAACATCTTGGTCGGCACCGAACCCTTGTGGCACTTTCGTAGCCAGCGTGGCAAAGCCTGCGGGAAACTTACCGAACTCGGCCAGCGCTTTGGTCTTCAGGTAGACAGCAACGCCCGCGTCGGCAGCCTTTCTGTGGGTGAAAAGCAGCGGGTGGAAATCTTGAAAGCGCTCTATCGCGGCGCACGCATTTTGATTTTGGACGAACCCACCGCCGTGCTCACGCCACAGGAAAGCGAGGCACTGTTTGCCACCCTGCGCGAATTTGTGGCAGGCGGCCTGTCGGTGATTTTTATCTCGCACAAACTCGATGAAGTGATGGCTATCGCCAGTCGCGTGGTGATTTTGCGCCACGGCAAACGGGTCGCCGAATGCACCACGCAAAGTCACAGCGCCGCGCAGCTCGCCGAGCTGATGGTAGGCCGCAAAGTGCTGATGCCAAGGCTTTCCACGCAGGCTAAAGCCGCCGTGGGCGCAGCACCGTTGCTGCGCTTGATCAAGGTTAGCGCAGGCAGCGGGCGCGGCGCGTTGCAGCCGCTCAGCCTTAGCGTGCAGGCTGGGGAAATTCTCGCCATCGCCGGGGTTTCCGGCAACGGTCAGCAAACGCTGGTCTCCCTGCTGTGCGGCCTTATTGCGCCAACCAGCGGGCATATCCAATTGCGCGGTCAAAGTGCGCCGAAAAAACCGGCGCAGTGGACGGCGGCAGGCGTTTCGCGCATTCCGGAAGACCGGCAACAGCAGGGAAGCATCGGCGACTGCCCGCTGTGGGAAAACGCCATTGCCGAAGACTTAAGCAATGGGGCGTTTGTCCGCTTCGGGCTGATCAGGCAAAGCGCCGCCAAGCGCTTTACCCGCGCGTTGATGGAGCAGTTTGATGTGCGCGCCGATTCCATCGAAACGCCCGCCAAGAGCCTTTCCGGCGGCAATCTGCAAAAACTGATTGTGGGGCGGGCGCTGTCCCGTGAACCGCAATTGATAGTGGCCGATCAGCCCACTTGGGGGCTGGACATCGGCGCGGTGGCCTACGTGCGCGAGCAACTACTTGCCGCCCGCGAACGCGGCGCGGGCATTTTGCTGGTATCGGAAGACTTGGCCGAAGTGTTCGCGCTGGCCGACCGCATTGCCGTGCTCTGCGGCGGGCGACTGGTCGCCTGCAAAGCGGCCGCCGAATGGGATTTGACCCGTTTGGGACTGGCGATGATGGGGCACCAAGAACAAGAAGAGGCTGCCGCATGCTAACGCTGGAACGCCGTGCCACCATCAGCGCCCGCGCGTTAGCGCTCGCACCGCTCGCTGCGATTGGCTTTACCCTGATGATCAGCACCTTGCTGCTCGCGCTCGCCGGGGCGCCAGTGGGACGCGCCTTTGCCCTGTTGATTGAAGGCGCGTTCGGCTCGCGCTTTGCCTTGGCCGAAACGCTTACCCGCGCCACGCCACTGATGTTGACCGGCCTTGCCTGCGCGCTGGCGTTTCGTGCACGTTTTTACAATATCGGCGCAGAAGGCCAGCTTTATTTGGGCGCATTGGCGGCGGTTGCCGTGGGCGGCAGCACTTTGCCGCTACCCGCCCCGCTGCTCTTTGTGCTGATGCTGCTGGCCGCAGCCAGTGCCGCTGCGCTTTGGCTGCTGCTGTCGGCACTGCTTAAAAACCGCCTGGGCGTGGATGAAGTCGTCACCACCTTGCTCGGCAATTTTATCGTGCTGCTGTTTGTCTCCATGATGCTGGACGGGCCGATGAAAGACCCGCTGGCAATGGGCTGGCCACAGTCGGTTACGCTTGCGCCGGAACTGGAATTTTCCCGCCTGATGGAGCGCACCCGTGCGCACAGCGGCCTGCTGCTCGCACTTATGCTCGCCGTTTTGCTCTGGCTGATGCAGCGCTACAGCAAGCTCGGGCTTGCCATCCGCGCAGTTGGTGCCAGTCCATCGGCGGCAAAGTTTTTAGGTCTACCCAGCACACGCACGCTACTGATAACGGCGCTTATCTCCGGCGCACTGGCAGGTCTTGCCGGTGCGGTGGAAGTCGCCGGACGCACCGGCTATGTCACGCTGGAGATGTCCACCGGCTACGGCTACACAGGCGTGGTGGTTGCCATGCTCGCCGCTTTGCATCCGCTTCGCGTCATTCTCGCCAGCATATTTATCGCCGCCATCCTGGTCGGCGCGGACAGCATGAGCCGCAGCCTTGGCGTGCCCAATTATCTGGCTGATGTGATAGTCGCCAGCGCCCTGCTGTCGATGCTGGTCGCCAGCCTGTTCGCCCATTACCGACTGCGCCTTCGCGCCTAAGGGATTTGCTATGGAATGGCTGGATTTACTGGGACAAAACGCCTTTTGGGTTTCCCTGCTGCGCTTGGCTACGCCGCTGATTTTGGGCACTTTGGGGGTACTGCTCTGTGAACGCGCAGGCGTTTTGAACCTTGGCATTGAAGGGATTATGGTCGCCGGTGCCTTTGTCGGCTGGCTCAGCGTTTACGCCGGAGCGCCGCTGCCAGTGGGCGTACTCGCCGCCGCCTTGGCGGGTGCGGCCTTTGGCGCTTTGCACGGCTTTTTGACCGTGCCGCTGGCGCTCTCGCAACACGTCTCCGGCCTTGGCGTGACCATGCTGGCGACCAGCCTTAGCTACTTTAGCTACCGCGTGCTGCTGCCTGGGCAGACCACTCCGCCGACCATCACGCCCTTTGCCGAAATGCGCTGGCTTGAGGGTTTGCCGCTGATTGGCCCGGTTCTGGCAGGTCAAACCATACTGACCTTGATGGCCCTGCTCGCCGTGCCACTATTGGTACTTTTCTTCAAATACAGCCCGCTTGGCCTTGCCATTCGCCTGGTCGGGGAAAGCCCGGCCGCCGCCGAAGGTCAAGGGCTTTCCGTAGTCAAACTGCGTATCGGCGCGATTATGGCCGGTTCCGCCTTGATGGGTGTGGCGGGCAGTTTTTTAACGCTCGCCGCCTTTAACGCCTTTTTCTTCAATATGGTCAGCGGTCGTGGCTGGATTTGCGTAGCGCTGGTGGTCTTCGCCTCTTGGCGGCCGGGCAAAGCGCTGCTGGGTGCGCTGATTTTTGCCTTCTTCGACGCGCTGCAACTGCGCCTGCAACAAGGCGCGGTACAGCTGCCGGGACTTTCAGGGCTGCCTTATCAGCTTTACCTGATGTTGCCTTATCTGCTCTCCATCCTCGCGCTGATGCTGATGAGTCGCCGCGCCGCCTACCCGCAAGCGCTGATGAAGCCCTACCGCAAAGGGGAACGCTGATGCTGGACTTACTGATCCATAACGCAAGCCTTGCGGATGGCCGCCGCCAAATGATGGTCGCTATCGAAAACGGGCGGATTGCTGCGCTGCAAGAAAATCCACAACGCTTGCCCGCCGCGCGGGAAACCGTCGATGCGGGTGGGTATTTACTGTCCACGCCCTTTATCGATGCACATTTTCATCTGGATGCCACCTTATCTTTGGGATTACCGCGCTTAAACCAATCCGGCACTTTGCTCGAAGGCATCAAGCTGTGGGGCGAACTTAAACCGCAGCTTACTGAGCAAGCCCTGATCGAACGATCGCTTGCTTACTGCGATTGGGCGATCGCTCGCGGTCTGCTCGCCATTCGCTCGCACGTGGATGTGTGCGATGCGCGTCTGCTCGCCGTCCGTGCCTTGCTTAAAGTGCGTGAACAAGTCGCGCCCTACCTTAATCTGCAACTGGTTGCCTTCCCGCAAGACGGCCTGCTGCGCAGCAAGGGCGCACTGGATAACCTCAAACAGGCGCTGGATTTAGGCGTCGATGTCATCGGCGGCATCCCGCACTTTGAGCGCACGATGGAAGAAGGTGCCCAGTCTTTGCGCCTGCTTTGTGAGCTTGCCGCCGAGCGCGGATTGCCGCTGGATATTCACTGCGACGAATCGGACGACCCGAACTCGCGCCATATCGAAACCTTATGCTTTTACACGCAGCAGTTAGGACTGCAAGGCAAAGTCACCGCCTCGCATTTAACCTCGATGCACTCGATGGATAACTACTACGTCTCCAAACTGATACCGCTGATGGTCGAAGCGGGTATTTCCGTGATTGCCAACCCGCTGATCAATATCACGCTGCAAGGCCGCCACGACAGCTACCCCAAACGAAGGGGCATGACCCGTGTGCCGGAACTACTCGCGGCAGGCGTGCCGGTCGCCTTCGGCCAAGACTGCTGCATGGACCCTTGGTACAGCTTGGGCAGCGCCGATATGCTCGATGTCGCCCATATGGGGCTGCATGTCGCGCAAATGACCAGCCGCGCCGCCATGCGTCAATGTTTTGCTGCCGTCAGCGAAACCCCGGCCAAGATTTTGGGACTTAACGATTGGGGTCTGACCACCGGCCAATGCGCTCATCTCGTCCTGCTGCAAGCGGCAGACCCGATCGAAGCCCTGCGCCTGCGCCCTGCCCGCCTTAAGGTCTGGCGAAGCGGCAAGCTGATTGCAAGCCAAAGCGAAGCCTGCTCTAGCTTAAACCTGCCCGGCAGGCCGGACAGGGTGGATTTTCACCGTTAGCCCGCCCGCTCCAACATGGCGTGCAGCAAAACGTTGCAGCCTGCCTCCAGGTGTTCCGGCTTGGCGTCTTCGATTTCGTTGTGGCTGATGCCGTCTTTGCAGGGGACGAAAATCATTCCAGCGGGGGCGACGCGGGCGGCGTAGACGGCGTCGTGTCCGGCACCGGAGACCACGTCCATATGCGGGTAGCCCAGTTTTTCGGTAGCACGGCGCACGGCGGCAACGCAATCTTCGTGGAAGGGACAAGGCGGGAAGTGCGAGACCTGTTCGAGCTTGATGGCAAGGCCGCTGTGCTGCGCGGTTTTTTCGATAAAGGCGGTCAGTTCTCCCTGCATGGTATCGAGCAACGCTTTGTTGACATTGCGAATGTCGATGGAGAATTTCACCTCGCCCGGTATCACGTTACGGCTGTTCGGGCTGTTTTGTACAAAGCCGACTGTGCCGCGCCCATAAGGTTGATAGCGATTCGCAATGGCGACCACTTCTTGCATGATGGTTGTGGCCACTTGCAGCGCATCACGGCGCAGCGGCATGGGCGTGGAACCGGCGTGGGCTTCCAGACCGGTCACGGTGCAGTCGTACCAAGAAAGCCCGAGCACGGCGGGCACTACGCCGATGATCTTGCCTTCGTCTTCCAGCACCGGGCCTTGTTCGATATGCGCTTCAAAGTACGCGCCTATCGGGTGCTCGCCGGGCGTTTCGTCGCCCACATAGCCAATGCGGGTGAGTTCTTCCAAGACGCTTTTGCCGTCCACGTCTTTCGCGGCATAGGCGTGCTCCAAGCTAAATGCGCCGCAAAATACGCCGCTGCCCATCATCACCGGCACAAAACGACTGCCTTCTTCGTTGGTCCAGATGGCGACTTCTATCGGGGCTGCGGTTTGTACCTGATGTTGATTTAAGGTGCGTACCACTTCGAGGGCGGCCAGTACCCCAAAGTTGCCGTCAAAGCGCCCACCGGAAGGCTGTGTGTCGATATGACTGCCCGCCATAATCGGCGCGCGGCTGGGGTCGCCTCCGGCGCGGCGCATAAAGATATTGCCGATTTTATCGATACGGATGCTTAATCCTTCGGCCTTGCCCCAACCTATCACCAAATCCCGAGCCTGCCGGTCGAGGTCGGTCAGGGTTAGGCGTTTTACTCCGCCTTTGGCGGTTGCGCCGATTTTGTTGAGTTCTTCCAGCGACTGCCACAGGCGTTTGCCGTTGGTCAGTAAAGGTTGCTGCACGGTTGTCATAATGGTTCTCCTTTATTCTTTTACCCTCTCCCCTAAATGGGACTAGCGAAACGCCGGAATAACCTCGCGTCCGTAGGTGGCGATGATGTTTTCTTCGTCGCCGCTGTCGAGATAAATATTGAATTGGGTAATGCCCGCTTGCTTGAGCGCGTGCAGTTTTTCCACGTGCTGCGCGGGCGTGCCTAAAACACAGAAAGCTTCGACCACATCATCGGTAATAAAGTCCAGATAAGGATTATCCGTTTGCCCGTGTTTGGAGTAGTCGTAGCCGCGGCGTTTTTCGATATAGGCGGTGAGCGACTTAGGCACCAGGTCGGTGTCTTTGCCGTATTTTTCGACGATGTCGGCGACGTGATTGCCAACCATTGCCGGAAACCAGCGAGTGGCTTCTATGCAATGCGCCATCGTGCCGAAATAAGCCGGTGCGGCGGACATGACGCCGTAGCCGGTCATATCACGACCGGCTTTTTTACCCGCTGCAAGGCATTGTTCAGTCAACCATTGACAGATACCGGGGTCGGCAATTTGCAATACCACGCCATCGGCATGCTCGCCCGCGCATTGCAGCGCTTGCGGGCCGTACGCGCCCATCCACATCGGCAGCTCTTGCCCCTTGGTCCAAGGGAACTGCACGGGTTCGGCGCAGCCCGGGTAGTCCACCAAGTCGCCACGTGCCATGCTTTTTACCGTGTGGATAAAGTCGGCCACGCGCGACAAGGGCGCGGGCTTTTTGCCCATCACGCGGCGCGAACTGTCGCCACGACCCACCGCCACTTCCATTCGCCCGCCGCTTTGTTTGTTAAGCGAGGCAAACATCGAGGCGGCCTGTGACCATTCGCGCACATCCGGGTTAGTCACTAACGGGCCAAAGTGTAGGTTTCTGGTATGTTCCATGCACATGGCAATGGCCGGATAGCAATCACGCCAGAGGATATGTGAGTCGTAAAACCAGCAGTGGCTAAAACCTGCGTATTCAGCCATACGCGAAAGATAGCGCGCGCGGCCTGGCTCTACTACGCCTTTAAAGCAAATACCAAAGTCCATGAGGGTTCTCCTTTTGTTATGAGAGGCTGTTATCGCCCGGCCAGATACGGATTCCGGCGTGGCGAAACGGCACTTTTTTACTGCGGTTTAAGCGAATCAAAATCGGCGTGATCGCTTCGATGCAGCGGGCGCTTTGCAAAGGCCCTGCATCAAAGGCGCACACGCCGATGGTTTCGATCAGGCTGATCACTTCTTCCTTGGCTGTTTGGTCGCTACCTGCGACCAGTACATCGCAATTAATGGGCTGCTCTAACTGATTAAGCGCATGGGCGCTAACGTTATGCAGCGCACCGACCACGCGCGCCTGCTCGCCCAAAATCGCCTGCGCCGCTTCGGTCGCCGAGCCTTCTTTTGGCATGGCGCAAAGGCCGGGATTTCCGGGGGCGAGCGGAACGACCAAATCAATCAGGATTTTTCCGGCCAGATGGGGTTTTAATTCGATAAGCGCTGCCTCATGTCCGGCAAAAGGCACCGCCAGCAGCACCAGCCTTTGCGCAGATTGCGCGGCCTCGCTATTACTGGCGCCGCTAATGGGAATAAGCGGATGGATTTTCTCGTTTAACTCTTCGCTAATCTGTACCGCGCGCGCCAAGTCACGCGAACCCAGCACCACCCCAATACCCGCCTTGGCAAAGCGCAGCGCCAGTCCGCAGCCCTGCGGGCCGGTGCCGCCGATAATGGCAATTTTCATCGGAACAAATCCTCATTCAGTGGGCGAACAAGCGTGCGCGCGCTGGCCTCTTTTGTGCCCTGCCAGTGAAGCCCGCGTAACAGGCAAACCGGCAGCGCGGCGTTTTTTAGCGATAACAGTCCGGAAGCGGCGGCGATTTCATCGGCCAGCGCTTGTTGCGTGACGGTAAGTGGCCGCCCGTAAGCGTCTTGTTCGCCTATCCAATCGACAATGGGCGGCACATCCGCCGTGCCAAGGGCGACATTGAGCAGGCCGCGCCGCCACGGGCGGCCAAAGCTGTCGGTAATCACCACTCCGGGACGAATGCCGGTGGCTTGCTCAATACCGCTGGCGATTTTTTCGGCGCTGGCATCGGCATCAAGCGGCAGCAGCAACAGTTCGCCTTGCTTATCCGCGCCCAAGTTGGATTCGTCGATGCCCGCATTGGCGCAAACCCAACCTTGTTGATGACGAACGATTAAAACGCCTTCGGCAATGCGCACAATGGCGGTGCTTTTATCCCCATTCGTTTCATCAAGGATGGCCTGCACTTTGCGCGGGTCTTTTTGGCATTTTTCTGCTATTTCAATCGCTTGCGCACTTGGGGTGATTTCGCTGATGCGCCGCGTGCGCCCTTCGGCTTTGGAGACGATTTTTTGCGCAACGGTAAGTACATCGCCCGCTTGAAAACTAAGCTCAGCGCCGTCCATTGCGGCAAGGATCAGTTCGGCCAAATGATCACCCGCGCAGACTTCAGGCAGTCCCGGCAGGGCGATCAGTGTAAGGCGCGGCGCTTTCATAACAGCACCTGCGAGCGGTTTTGTTTGGCTTGCCAGAGCAGCAAATCGGCCGGGCGGTCAAGGTCACGTGATAGCAAGGGTAAATCCAGCAGAACGCAGGAAAGTCCGGCCTGCCGCGCGGCTATTTGGTGCGCTTTGGCTGAGTGCTCGCCGTAGGCAAAGGCAAAGCCTCTGCCCGGCAGACGCAACAACAGGGCATTGCTGCCGCCATCGTGGGCGCGGGCGATGACCAAGTCCCGTGTATGGCCTGCTTGTAGCAGGCAAGTCACTTCAGTTTGCCGCCACAGGGCAATATCGGCACTGATTATCAACATCTGCGCGTAACCTTGCGCCGAAGCAAAGTGACGTACTCGTTCGGCGGCAGCGTTAAGCCCTTGCGGCTGTGCTTCGTGCAATATCTGCGTAGCACCACTGCACAGCGCGGCTATCTCAGGCTCTGCGGTTACCACAAGACGCGGCATGGCGGCAAAAGCGCTGGCAAAAAAATGTTCGCAGCGCAAAAACAGGGCGCGTACCAGTTGCTGGCGCTCGGTGGGGCTAAGCGCTTCAGCCAATCGGCTTTTGGCCAAAGCAAAGGGCTTGAGCGGAATCACCAAGAGACAGCGGTTCATGCGCCGCGCTCCAAACGCTCCAGCAGGCTTTGCGCAAGCTGTGCGCTTTGCTGCACCTCGCCAATGCGTGTGGGTAGCGGCCAGGGATCAAGGCCAAGTGCTTCGATATGGGCGCAGTCTGCTTGGTCTATCGGGTCAATCACCAAAATATCCGCAAGACCCGCATAAAAATCGGCAATACCTGCATTGCCCGCCCGGCAGTGCAAATCCTGCATTAACGGGTTTAACGGGCCTTTGATGGCTTTGCCGCCGATTAACGGGGAGATGGCGATTTTGTCGGCATGACTTTGCTCAATCAGCGCAGCAACGCCTTGCACGGCGAGCATCGGTGCGATGGAAAGCCAAGGGTTCGATGGCGCAAATAGCAGCAAGTCGGCCTGTTTAATGGCGCGCTCGGCCGCTTCGCTTAGTGCTGCCCTGCCCGCAAAATCAATGCGTGCAACTTTAAGTCTTGCCCGTTCACGGACAAACCATTGCTGAAAGCGCAAGGTTTGTCCGTCTTGCGTAACGATACGGGTGGCCAGCGGCTCATCGGTAATCGGTAAAACCGCAGCGCCAATGCCAAAACTGCGGCGGATACGGTCGGTCACGGTCGAAAGACTGCTACCGGCCAAAAGTTGCTGCGTGCGATAAAGATGCAGCCCCAAATCGGTATCGCCCAAACTCATCCAGCTATCGGCAGCCTCTAGCCGTTTCAGCACAGACAACGCTTTTTGCGTATCGCCCGCCACGCCCCAGCCCTGCTCGCGGTTGATTTGCCCCGATAAGGTGTAAAGCACCGTATCAATGTCTGGGCACACGCGCAGGCCGTGAAAATCCTCATCGTCACCGACATTAACCAGCACGGTTAAATGCCGAGGCGCCAGCACTTGGGCAAGCCCTTGCGCCATGCGCGCGCCGCCCACACCACCTGCCAACAAGCAGACCTTCATTCAGGCGCACTCCAATTCCAGCGATTGCAACGGGATGCATTGCTGGCGGCGCGGTTTAAGCGCACCCAAATCCTCCGGGTCGTGGTCTTGGTAGCTTTCCAGGTGCTGATAGAGCGTGCCACGGCGAACCGGCAGGCGAGCTTTACTGCGGATAAGCTGCACCATTTCCAGCGCAGTCAACTCCTCGCCAAAATCGGCTCCGGCGGCGCGCGAGATGGATTCTTCCATCAGCGTGCCGCCCAAATCATTCACGCCAAAGTCCAGCATCTGCGCGGCACGCGCGGCACCCAGCTTGACCCAGGACACTTGGATATTGTCGATAAAACCGGCCAGCAGCAGCCGTGCGGCGGCGTGTACGCGCAGATGCTCGCCAAGGCTTGCACCCGCGCGAACATGGGGGATGGCACGCTGCACATAGAGCGGCGCCTGGCTATGGATAAAGCCAAGCGGGACAAATTCGGTAAAGCCTGAGGTTTGCCTTTGTATGCCTCGCAGCAGGGCGATATGCGCCGCCCAATGACGCGGTGCGTCCACATGGCCATACATCATGGTCGCAGTGCTGCGAATGCCTAAACGGTGCGCGGTTTTAACCGTGTTGACCCAATCCTCTGCGGACAGCTTGTTGCGCGTTAATTGCTGGCGAATTTGCGTATCTAAAATTTCCGCCGCCGTGCCGGGGATGGAGCCTAAACCGGCCTCTTTGAGTTCGGTTAAAAAATCTTCGGTAGACAGGCGGCGTTTTTGTGCGCCATACCAAATCTCAAACGGGGAAAACGCATGCAGATGGATAGTCGGCAGGCGTTTTTTAATGGCGGCCAGCAGGTCGCGGTACCAAGTGTCCGGCAGATTGGGATGCAGCCCGCCTTGCAGGCATAGTTCGGTTGCGCCGCGCTGCGCGGCTATTTCGGCGCGCCCTACGATTTCATCAAGATCAAGCCAGTAAGCATCCGGCGCATGGCGATGACGCGCAAAGCCGCAAAAACGGCAGCCCATATAGCAAACATTGGTGAAGTTGATATTGCGCGTGACCACAAAGCTGACCGCCTCGCCCACGCGCTCGCGCCGTACTTGATTGGCTACGGCAAGCAACGCGGGCAGGTCGCTGTCGCTGCAACCAAGTAGCGCCTCGCCTTGGCTTTGGCTGAGTTCACCACCTTGCAGAGCCTCTTCCAAAGCGCTGCGAACGGGACTTTGCGCCGCATCCAAACACTTTTCCAGCGATTGGCCGTGGATTAAGTCGATAAGCCTCTGCATGGTTTACGCCTCCTGCGCGACAAGATGGCTTTGCTCGCGGGCAAGGCCGTTATCGCCTGCCTGCGCGGCAATCGCTTTTGCCGGGGTGCCGCGCAAAAACGGCTGAAACGCCGGATACAGGCTTAACCGTTCCACCAATTGCAAGCCGCAAGCCTTTGTGCGCCGCGCGATTTCACCGATGGCAGGCCAGGCGCGTTCGGGATTGATATGGTCTTGCGTGACCGGAGAAATACCGCCGAAGTCGTTAATGCCCGCCTGTAGATAACGTTCAAAGTGCTCCTGCAAATTGGGCGGCGCTTGCAGCGAAACCTCTACCGGCAAAATCAGCCGCGCGGCGGTGAGCGTGCGCAGCATGTCGTCCATTGTGGGTTCGGGGAATTGCGCCATTTTTGTGCCCGCTTTGGCGCGAAAGTTCTGCACTATCACTTCTTGGATATGCCCGTAACGCTGGTGTAGCTCAGCCAGCGCGTAGAGGCTGTCGATGCGCTCGCGCCAAGTCTCGCCTATGCCAATCAAAATGCCGCTGGTGGTCGCAAGCTGTAGTTCGCCCGCTGCCGCCAGGGTCGCCAGACGGCGTTTGGGGACTTTATCCGGACAGGCGTGGTGTGCACCGCCTTTGTGCAGCAGGCGCGGGCTTAGGCTCTCCAACATCATGCCAAAGCTCGCGCAGACGGCTTTGATCCGCGACAACTCCTCAATACTCGCCGTGCCGCAGTTGATATGCGGGATCAGCGTGCTTTCTTGTAGCACTCTCAGGCACTGGGCAAGCAGATAATCCAGCGTGCTGGCATAGCCTGAATCGGCAAGCCAGGCGCGGGCTTCGGGGTAACGTCGTTCGGGCTTTTCGCCCAGCGAAAACAGCGCCTCTTTGCAGCCTAAGCGCTCGCCACGGCGCACAATCGAAAGCACCTCGGCACCCGAGAGATAGCCCGCGCCGCACTGTCCGGGCTGCTTGACAAAGGTGCAGTAGCCACAGCGGTCGCGGCACAGGTTGGTCAGCGGGATAAAAACCTTGCGTGAATAGCTGATTTGCCGCCCCCAATGCGCCTCGCGTTTAGCGCAAGCCGCTTGCATCAGCGCTTGCCAGTCGTCTGCACGGGCATCTGCCAGCTGATACCACTGCTCGCACTTCATGGTTAGAGCGCTTCTGCCGCAGCCTGCCACAAGGGCGCGGCCAGCGGGGTAAAGGGAGCGCGCTCGATGTACCTGCCCGCGCCGCGTTCGGCCATCAGTTGCCCGTCCTCAAACACGACCTTGCCGTTGCACAGCACGGTGGCCGGAAAACCGCGCACGGTGCGCCCTTCAAACACATTGAAGTCACCTTTGGAAAACTGCGTTTTAGCGGACAGGGTTTTGCTTTTATGCGGGTCCCAAATCACCAGATCGGCATCACTGCCGACGGCGACGGCACCTTTGCGCGGGTAGATATTAAAAATCTGTGCGCAGTTGGCCGAGGTAATGCGCACAAATTCGCTACGGGTCAATTTGCCGCTATTAACGCCCGCATCCCAGACCACCGCCATGCGCTCTTCCACGCCGCCGCAGCCGTTGGGGATTTTGCTGAAATCGTCCTTGCCAGCGGCTTTTTGTCCGGCGCAAAAGACACAGTGGTCGGTCGCTGTGGTATGCAGATGGCCGCTTTGCAAGCCTTGCCAGAGCGCATCCTGATGTTTTTTCTCACGAAACGGCGGACTCATCACATAGGCCGCCGCACGCGCAAAGTCGGGGTCCTGGTAGCCTCGATCATCAGTGACCAGATGGCCGGCCAGCGCCTCACCATAGACACGCTGGCCAGCCGTGCGCGCGCGGATAATCGCATTTAAGGCATCGATACAAGAGACATGCACGATATAAATCGGCACGCCAATCACCTGCGCAATGGCAATGGCTCGATTGGCTGCCTCGCCTTCTACCGCAGGCGGGCGTGACAGCGGATGACCGGCGGGACCGGTAATGCCTTTGGCCAGTAACTCTTGTTGCAGTTGATAGACCAGCTCGCCGTTTTCCGCGTGCACCGTAGGCATTGCGCCCAGCTCCAGGGCGCGGCGAAAGCTGTTCACCAAAATTTCATCGTCGGCCATGATGGCGTTTTTGTACGCCATAAAGTGCTTGAAGCTGTTAATGCCGTGCTCTTTAACCAAAATGCCCATGTCACGGTGTACCGTTTCATCCCACCAGGTCACGGCCACGTGAAAGCTGTAGTTTCCAGCGGACTCTTGCGCCCAGCCGCACCATTTGTGATACGCCTCAAGCAACGGTTCTTGAGGTGCAGGAATGACAAAATCGATAATGCTGGTGGTGCCACCGGCAAGCCCGGCCGCCGTACCTTCGTAAAAACCGTCCACCGCCACCGTGCCCATAAAGGGCAATTGCATATGGGTGTGCGGGTCAATCCCGCCGGGCAGCAGATAAGCGCCGCTGGCGTCCAGTTCACGGGTATTGGTTGGAGCTTCAAGATTTTCGCCGATTTCCACGATTTTACCGCCTGCGCAGAGCACATCGGCGCGAAACTCACGATCGGCATTAACCACTGTCGCGCCGCGAATCAATAGGTTCAATAGCTTGCTCATGATGCATTCTCCTCACCCGCTTTGTTTTTGTTGCTCGGCGGCCCGCCGCTTTGTGTGCTTTACTATTGGAAAATATTTTGCCAGCAGTCAAAATCAAGACTGATTGTGCGAACCGTCCGTGAGCCTTTCCATGAACAATTACAACAAAACCCGTCAAAACGTACTGGCGGATACAGCAGTACAAATTGCCCCGCTACTGAAGTTGGATCGCAGCGGGCGCGGCAGTCTGGTCAGTCAAATCGTCGAGCAAATCACGCAACAGGTGCAACGCGGGCAGTTAGCGCCGCTTTCGCGCATGCCATCGGTACGCGCGTTGGCGGCGCAGCTTTCCATCAGCGCTTTTTCCGCAGTGGAAGCCTATGACCGGCTGGTCGCCCTCGGGCATTTGGTCTCACGCCGTGGTGCGGGCTATTTTGTTGCGCCGCGCCATGATTTTCGTGAGGCCGCAATAAAAGCGCCAAGCGGCGAAGAGCCGCTTAAGGTCTCAGCGCTGCTGTCCACTGAACTCTTTCATCATCCCGCCGAGCAGCAGTTGCTGCCTGCCGCACAGCCCTATCTGCCGGAAGACTGGACGGCCGCCAAATGGTTACAGGAATGCACGCGAGCCACACTGCGCAGCCCGCGCTTATTGTTGCAGGGATTTTCCCATCCGTTGGGATTGCCGGAACTGCGCCAGTTTCTGGCGGCACATTTACAGCAGTTGGGCTTTCATCTGCACGCCGACGATGTGCTGCTGACCCGCAGCGCGGTGCATGCGCTGGATTTAACCTTGCGCGCACTGCTTAAACCCAATGACGCGGTACTGATTGAAACGCCGAGCTTTCCCAGCCTGCGTCCGTTACTCGCGCAGCAAAATTGCCGCGTACTCGAAGTACCACGCACGGCGGACGGGCTTGATTTGCAGCATCTTGCCGAACTCGTCAGCGCACACAGGCCAAAGCTTGCCATCATCAGCACCTGCCTGCACAACCCGCTCGGCACTAATCTTTCCAGCGAGCAAGCGCACCAGCTTTTGGCGCTCGCACAGCAGTTTGATTTTCAGATTATTGAAGACGATGTGTTCCGCCCGCTGGCGGAAAGTTCAGCGCCTTCGCTGGCGCTGATGGATGGCTTAAAGCGCGTGATTCGTATCGACAGCACCAGCAAAATCCTGCCGTCTTTAGTGCGCGTCGGCTCATTGGTCGCAGCACCCGAACTGCTTGCTAAAATCGCGCGGGTGAAACTTTCAACCGGCCTCGGTTGCCCAGATTTTTGTGAGAAAACCCTATTGCATTTGCTGCTGTCTTCGGAATTTCGCCGCCATATCAGCCGTATTAAAACGCGCTTTGAAATAGGCCGCGAAATACTGCTGGAACGGCTCTATCAACTGCAACTTGCGCCTCTTGCGGTAGCGGACGGCGGCCCGTTTATCTGCGTGCACTTACCCCAAGCGAGCAGCGGGCTGGCCATTGCGCGCTTTGCGCTTAAGATGGGCGTGACCCTCTCGCCCTCCTTACGCTTTACCGCGCCGGATGCGCAGGATGCGCCTTGGTTTCGGCTGAATGTGGCCTACGCCGAACACCCCAAACTGCACGCCTTGCTGCACAAACTAGCGCATCAAGCTGACAAGGAGATGACTCATGGCACTGTCTGAAATCGCCCCGTCCAGACGCGCCAAGCTGCGCGATGATTTAGAGCAAAGCATTCTGCTGGCGGCGGAAAAAGTCTTTGCAAACCAAGGTTTTGAAGGCGCATCAGTCGGCAAAATCGCAGAAGCTGCCGGGCTTTCCAAACAGAACCTGATGTACTACTTCCCCACCAAACTTGCGCTCTATCAGCGCGTGCTGGATGAGGTGCTCGATGACTGGCTGGGCAGCATGGACGCTTTGGCGCACTCCAAGCTTTCCCCCGAGCAAGCGCTGCGTGCCTATATCCGCGCCAAGCTTAAGTTCTCCAAAACCCGCCCCACCGGCTCAAGACTGTTTGCGCTGGAAGTGGTCAGCGGCGCAAAACACTACGGCGGGCAAATCAAATCGCGCGTAGTGCCGCTGCTACGCGAAGACATCGACACGCTAAACCGCTGGATGGCTCCCGAACACGCGCCTATCAGCGCCGAGCACTTTATGTTTATCGTCTGGGCAGCAACCCAGTGCTACGCAGACTTTGCCGTACAAATGCGCCTGGTTTTGGGCGAAGGCTGCATGACCGAGGCGTTTTTTAACGCGGCAGAAAGCACGCTGTACCACATGGCGCTGGCGGCATTGCAGAGGGTGTCGCAAAAGGCTCCGCTACTGGATTTCTGATACGGATTAGTTTGATTTATATCAATAAAATCATGTGGTTAAAAATTTAAATCCAGAATGAAAATGGGCTTCCTGTCCCTTTTGCAACACCCTCTTTAGGCAGTGGTGGATGTCAACTCAAAAACAACTCTTTGGAAGGCAGCCATCGCCCCCCGGCATAAGCATCTGCTTTTTTCAACCACTCCCGGATTCTGTTTTCCGGGGACACGGAAGCGCCCCAATACTCGACAAATAAGGCATCATCCATACGCAATGCCGCTGCCTCAATATCTTTCTGCATCAGTTTGAGCATACGAATGATGTACAGCCCGCCATGATCGACGTTTTCAGGATTGCCCACACTGCCCGCCGTGAACATATCCCGTGCCTGATGACAAACCACGCCGTGCCAAGTCAGCAAAAAAAGAACGGCGTCATCATATTTATTTCGACTTCTACCCGATCTCACGATTTGTGGACACAGCAAAATAGCTTCCGCCCTTAACCTTGTTTTTTCAGACTGCTCAAGCTCCGTAAAAAGCTTGGCCTGTATCGGCAAGGCATGCTCATCCAGCCACCATAAACGTTCGCCCTTTTTCAAACGCTTTCTTGCGTACTGACGGATGTATTGCATTTTTTCATGCATTTCCAACTGGCGGAAGTCGTCATAGGCAATCCCCATGAGGTCAAACAGGGATTCTTCAGCACCAATCTGAACCTCAAACCTTGGCACATGGGATGTGCGCACATGCATGACACTTTTCTCGTATTCCGCCCAACGTACATCAGGCACACCGCCCATCTTTCCGAACAATAGATAAACATGCAAAACAGAATCTATGCGATTCGTTTCCAGGATGCTGTTGCCAATGCTGCGCCATTCATCGTTGAGGGTAAATTTCACCTCAATGCCATATTCGTTGATTTCAATATCGGGAAATGCCTGCGGGTGGGGCGTAAAATCAATTTCTACCCCCTGCCCCGAAAAAACTTCCTGCGCTATTTCACGCACCCTGTTTTCAAATTGTTTTGACGTAGTGAACGGCGCTTGCCTTGCTTCTGAGCGCAATTGATCGGCTATCTGCTCAAGATGATGCTCAAAAACTTCTTTTTGCATCATGCATTCCCTGTGTTATTCAAAAAATCTGCCACGGCACGGGCGATATGCCAAGCGAAAACAGGCGGTACGGCGTTGCCTATTTGACGTTCCGTCTCGCGCAGCCCCGCACAGAAAATGAAATCATCGGGAAAAGATTGTATGCGCGCCGCCTCGCGCATGGATATTCTTCTGGGTAATTCATAGTGCCACTGGATATTGCCGTGACACTCGGCACGAATGGTGTAACCCGGGCGGTCGCGCCGCAGACGACGATTGCCCTGATCAGGGCTTTTCCCCGCCCGGCTCCAGATATGATTGATTTCCGGACGCTCCTCCAAATTAGCAAGATCATGCAACACTTCCTGCGCGGTAATGTATTCGTCAGCGCCCAACATGCCGTCAGGATGGGAAAACTCTTCCATATCATTGCGGGTACCCGTGATGATGACCCGCTCCCGTGTTTGTGGCACACCATAATCCGCCACAGAATGCAGTTTGCAACGGACGCGGTAGCCCAGTTTTTTAAAATCGTTCAGTATTTGCTCCAAATCCTGCGCATGCTGGCGCATGAGCAAGCCCTTGACATTTTCCGCAATAAAAATTCGGGGCTTGAGCTTGGCTACCGTCTCAACCATTGCCCGATACAGACCGCTGCGTTTGCCGTTGATGCCTGCTCCCTTACCATTGACAGAAATATCCTGACAGGGAAATCCTCCAATAACAATGTCTGCATTGTTCGGCAAATGTCCCATTTTTTCCCAAACGTCGCCGTGATGGATTTCCTGCCCCAGGTTGTATTGATACGTCTTGCAGGCAGCAGCGTTTATTTCGTTTGCCCAGACAATGTCAAAAGCATGGGAGGGATAGTCTTTCCCAAGAAAAGAGAATCCCCCCTTGAAACCAAGATCCATGCCTCCACAGCCAGAAAACAGGGAAACAACGCTGTATTTTTTATTGCTTGTCATGCTTTACTCAACCCAAATAAAGATGTTTTGCGACAGCCTCTAAAGAGCCTGTCGCGAAAGCCCCCGTCACCGGACTTCTGCTACGGATTGGTTTAATTTGTATCAATAAAATCATGTAGTTAAAAATTTAAATCCAGGATGGAAATGAGTTCCCCACCCTTTCGCGACAGCCTCTAAAGAACAAGGCTTGTCGCGCTATTTGGTCAATAAAGCTCATACGCTCTCTGTCATTCCAAACACGGGCGGCATAGCGCTGGAACATTTCGGTCTCGATGACGGTGAGCATCTATTTTATTGTAATAACATATAAATAAACAGGACAAGCACACCCCAAGGTTCGTTCCCCTGTCAATCAAATACTTCAATCACCCCATCCACGCGAACGGCAAGTGTGCTGCGACCAGCCTCGATTTGTTGACGGGTAAAACCATCATCCATTGAGGCTTTTTCCAGCCCATCCATCGATTGTGCACGAGCCATCAGCGGGCGAGCAGCGATACTTCTGTCATCCAGATTCATCTGTATCAAGCGCCACTGCTGGTAACCCAGCGCTTCTGCCGCCAACTGTGCACGGGCGCGAAAAGCCGCAATGGCCTCTTGGGTCAGGCTGTCTTCATTGGCGGCACGCCTTTCGCGGGAAACGCTAAAACTGCGCCGCCCCATGGTTAAATCATCGCCCAATAACGCGCTGGTTAACGTGGCGAGCGCGGTCATATCTTGGCTTTCCAGATGAAGCTCGGCACTTTCGCGCCATTTAAGGATTTTCTCGCCGTTTCGGCTGTAGACCGGCGAAGTGCTGCGATTGCCGCTTTGCAGATTGACCGCCGTGACTTCACGCGCCTTGGCGATGGCGGCATTGAGGCGTTCAGTGGTGATCTTGGCAAGCTGCGCTGGATGTTCGCCTTCAACCTGGCTATACAGGGTCACACGCATCAGGTCGTGCTCAATTTCGCGGCTGGCTTCAGCGCTTAGGGATACCTGATTTTGCCGGGTGGCTTGGCTGCTATCCGTCGATGCCCGCTTTGGCGGCACCACCAACACTATGATAAAGAGAGAAAAGGCCAATAGCCCCAGAAGCCAATTAGTACTAAAGCCATGTTGATAGGAATGCCTCATGGCCATTGCCTCACTCGAATCAAAAAAAACGAGAATAAACACAAATAAACAAGCTGTCGAGCAAGCGCCGTATAATCGCCGCTTTATCCATCCGCAAACAGGAGCCTTTGCCAATGGCCGGGCGTAAAGCCAGTATCCAGCGCAATACGCTGGAAACAAAAATAAAAGTCAGCATCAATCTGGACGGCAGCGGCCAAGCAAAGCTCTCAACCGGCGTGCCGTTTTTTGAGCACATGCTCGAACAAATCGCCCGCCACGGCCTGATTGACCTTGATATTGAATGCCAAGGCGACTTGCATATTGATGACCATCACACGGTTGAAGACGTTGGCATCAGCCTTGGCCAGGCTTTTGCCCAAGCGGTGGGCGATAAACGCGGCATTAATCGCTACGGCCACGCCTATGTGCCGCTGGATGAAGCCTTATCGCGCGTGGTGATTGATTTTTCCGGTCGCCCGGGATTATTTATGAACGTACCTTTTACCCGTGCCCGCGTCGGTCATTTTGATGTGGATTTATTCCAGGAATTTTTCCAAGGCTTTGTTAATCATGCCGCGGTGAGTCTGCACATTGATAATCTGCGCGGGCAAAATACCCATCATCAAATAGAAACCGTGTTTAAAGCCTTTGGCCGCGCCTTGCGTATGGCATTAACCCATGATCCGCGCATGGCCGGACAAATGCCTTCCACCAAAGGATTGCTGTAAATGACCGAGGTCGTCGTTATTGATTACGGCATGGGCAACTTGCATTCCGTCGGTAAAGCGCTGGAAGCGGTGGGCGCGCGTTCAGTACATATTAGTAGTGAGCCTTCCATTATTCGCGCCGCTCCCCGTTTAATCTTCCCTGGCGTCGGCGCAATAAAAGACTGCATGGCGCAGCTTAAACAACTGGGGCTTTGCCAGTTAATTAAAGAAGTCAGCCATGACCGCCCGTTTTTGGGTATTTGCCTTGGCATGCAAGCGCTGATGGATAAAAGCGAAGAAAACGGCGGTGTGGATGGCCTTGGCATCTTCCCCGGGACGGCGCGTTATTTTGGCAGCGAATTATTTGAAGATGGCGAGCGGTTAAAAGTGCCGCATATGGGCTGGAACCAGGTCAAACAAACTTATCCGCATCCGCTTTGGCATAAAACGGAAGATAACGGGCGCTTTTATTTTGTCCACAGCTATTATATTGAAGCGCAAAATCCTGCCCATATCAGTGGGCAAACCCATTACGGCAAAACCTTTGCTTCGGCACTCGCCGAAGGCTCTCGCTTTGCCGTGCAGTTTCATCCAGAAAAAAGCCATTTCCTGGGGCTGCAACTATTACACAACTTTATTCGTTGGAATGGACAAGCTTAACTTCAATAGGGAGCGTTCTCATGCAAAAAACCTTGCCTCGCTCATTTGGACTGGGACTTAAAGCCTTTTTTATTATTGTGCTAATGCTGCTTTTGTGGATTCCGCTGCTGTTTATTGATCATCTGGTTGGCGAGCGACAAAACTTGCAACGTGATGTGATCAGTGATATTGCAAAAAGCACCAGCCAATCACAACTGATTACCGGCCCGGTATTGGTATTGCCCTACCGCAAAATAGAACGCCAGTGGAAAACGCTGGACGATGGCAGCCGCATACAGGAACAGCACAGAGTACACGGTCGCCTTTATTTTCTGCCCGATCGTTTCAATTACCGCGGCCACTTTGCTACCGAACAACTGAACCGCGGCATTTACCAAGCCAGACTTTACAAAAACGAAGGGCATCTTAGCGGTCATTTTGCACTGCCCGCACATTTTGGCATTGCCGAACACTTTGCCGATTATCAGTTTGAACAGCCGTTTCTTGCGATTGGCATCAGTGATGTACGCGGTATTCGCAATACTGTTGAGGCTTATATCAATAAAAGCGGCGAGCCAAAACAAGACCTGCTCTTTGAACCCGGTAGTGGCGAGCCAGGGCTTGGCAGCGGCATTCATGCCCCCTTGCCCGATCTTGAACAAGACGGCAGCGCCCAGCATTTTGACTTTGTGATTAACCTTGACTTGCAAGGCACCAGTCGTTTTCAAATTAACCCGGTTGGCCGCGAAAGCACCGCTATGTTGGAAAGTAACTGGCCGCACCCCAGCTTTTTTGGCAACTTTCTGCCGGTTTCCCGTGAGATTACTGATAAAGGCTTTAAAGCCCATTGGCAAACCAACTTCTTTGCCACCAATATGGAAGAACGCTTGCTTTCGTTCTTGCGTAACTGTGCGGAAAAAAATGGCAGCGGCTGCGTTAGTTATGACTACAACGGCTATGCCCGCAGCGACTTCCATCAGCAAAGTTTTGGCGTTAATTTTATCGAACCGGTTGACCAATACCGCAAAACTGACCGCGCGATTAAATACGGATTGTTATTTATCGGCTTAACCTTTGCCGTATTCTTTTTATTTGAAGTATTAAAGCGCTTAGCCATTCACCCGATGCAATATGCAATGGTTGGCTTTGCGTTGGCGCTGTTTTATTTACTGCTATTGTCACTATCCGAACATATCGGCTTTTTACCCGCTTATTTAACTTCGGCGGGTGCTTGCGTATTGCTGATTGGTATTTATGTTAGCGGCGTATTAGCCAGTTTAAAACGCGGCTTGGCGTTAAGCGGATTATTGCTGGCACTATACGCCTTGCTCTATGCCTTGCTCGGCGCAGAAGATTACGCGCTACTGATCGGCTCGATATTAGTCTTTGGCTTGCTCGCCGCAGTCATGCTGCTCACGCGCAAACTCGACTGGTACGCTTTTTCTCGCCGGGAAGATTAGGCACGCAACCCGGCCACAATCTGCCGGTAACTGTGCATGCGCTGCTCGCTGATATGGCCTTCTGCCAACGCGGCGAGTAGTGCACAGCCAGGCTCCGTTTGATGTTTGCAATCACGAAAACGGCACTGCCCCAATCGTTCACGAAACTCGATAAAACCGGCCTCCACTGCGGCGCGGCTAACGTGCGCGAGATCAAATTCACGGATACCCGGCGAGTCAATCAAATCCCCGCCGCTTGGTAGATGAAACAGTCGCGCACTGCTGGTTTTGTGCGTGCCTTTGCCCGCCGTGCCAGACAGCTCGCCAATCGCCCGTCCGGCATCCGGCAGCAGTCGATTGACCAAGGATGATTTACCCACTCCCGACTGGCCGACAAATACGCTGGCTTTGTCCGCCAGCACCTTTTGCAAGGCGTCCATGCCTTGGCCTGCACGTGCGGACACTTCCAGTAGAGGAAACTTAAGCGAGCGATACAACGAAAGCATCGGAGCCAGCATGCCCGCCTCGGGCAAATCGGCTTTGTTAAGCAGCAGCAGCGGGGCAATACCGGCTTGTTCGGCGGCGACCAAATAGCGGTCGAGCAAATTGGCATGAGGGGTCGGCAGCGGCGCAAAAACAATGATGAGCTGGTCAATATTGGCCGCGAGCGGGCGCAACCTGCCACTGTTATCCGGTCTGCACAGTTCGCTACTGCGCCTCTGGCAGGCGACCACCACGCCGCCGCTAGCCGCTTGCCGCCAAATCACTTTATCGCCGGTGACCAAGGGCGGCAGATTGGCGCGCAGATGGCAGCGAACCATCTGCCCGTCTGCCGCTTCAACCTCCATAGCCTGGCCGAAGTGTGCAATGACCCGCCCGCTTTGTTCCTCGCCCAACTCGCCGCCTTCCAGCGCAAGCTGTGTTTTTGCCTGTTTGCGCTGTGCTCGCTCGCTGCGTTCGGACTGGATTTTGTCGATACGAAACTGCTGGCGACGGGTGAGATGACGCTTATTGGTCATAGCGACTTAGGGCCTGTTCCCGCTTCAAACGCGAGCCGCGCTGCTGCTCAAAATTTCGCCAGACTAGGCGCAGCATGCAGCCAATGTGTACAACCTTGGCAAATGCTGCAACAACGTATGGCGAAATTTTGGGCGCAGCCCGAAGGGACGGGGCAGATTTTTCGCGCCGCTGTGTTGCTCGTCGTTCATTTGCATGAGCAAATTTCTCTTCTCGCGCCTTGCCGCGCGAAAAATCTGCCTCCGTCGCGGCCACGTTTGAAGCGGGAACAGGCCCTAGGCTTAATTCCACAGTTCGGGCTTCTTGCCGCTGGCTTTTTCCAAGAGCAGCAGGTAAGCCTCGTGTTCGGCCAATTCTTCTGCCGTCGCAGCAAGTACCGGGGTCCTGCGGCGGTTCTCTGGCAGGCGGCGAATAGCGCTGCCCGTTTTTAATCCGCCAGTTAACCCACTGCCAGCTGATTGCAACAAACTGGCCTGCCCGCCGCTCATGGCGAGATACACGTCCGCCAGCAGCGAGGCATCGAGCAATGCACCGTGCAATTCGCGGCCAGAATTGTCGATGCCGTAACGCTTGCACAGCGCATCCAGATTGTTGCGCTGGCCGGGGTGACGCTCGCGGGCAAGCGCAAGGGTATCGATAACCGTGCAGTGGTTTGCAAGTTCAGCACGCTCGTGCTGATTGATCAGGGCAAATTCGTGGTGCAAAAAGCCAAGGTCAAATGGTGCGTTGTGGATCACCAGTTGTGCGCCTTCGATAAACGCAAAGAACTCATCGGCAATTTCAACAAACTTGGGCTTATCGCGCAAAAACTCATCCGTTAACCCGTGAACTTTCTGCGCGCCTTCATCGACCTCGCGATCCGGCTGCAAATAGCAGTGAAACTGCTGCCCACTCAGGCGTCTGCCGATAAGCTCGATACAGCCAATTTCAATAATGCGGTGCCCTTCGGTAACAGGCATACCGGTGGTTTCGGTATCCAGGACGACCACACGGTCTGGGGAAGGTTGAGTACTCATTACTTGCCAAAATCCAAATTAAAGAAGCCGATCTCTAATACAAAACAGGCGGCGAGCTTAAAACCTGCCCTCTGCCGCAAGCGGGCGACTTTACTACCCTGCCAATCGCCAAGTTGTTCCGTCTTTGCTGTCTTCCAGCAGCACGTTCATATTGGTGAGTTCTGCGCGGATGCGGTCGGCCTCGCTCCAGTTTTTCGCGGCGCGGGCGGCAAGTCTCGCGTTAATCAGCGCTTCAATGGCGGCGCTGTCTGCTTGATGGCCTTCTTGCAAAAAGGTTTCTGCACCTGTTTGTAAAATCCCGAGCAGGCTACCCAGTTCGCGCAATCTGGCCGCAAGCCCCGCCGCCATAGCGGGATGAGCCTCGCGCTGGCGGTTAATTTCTCGGGCTAAATCAAATAGCACCGCGCAAGCGGCTGGCGTGTTGAAGTCATCATTCATTGCCGCGCTAAAGCGCGCTACAAAGTCTTCGCCGCCTGCCGGCACGACTTCAGGCAGGCCGCGCAGTGCGGTGTAAAAGCGCGACAGTGCACCTTGCGCTTCTTTCAGGCTGTCTTCGGAATAGTTAATCGGGCTGCGGTAATGGCTTGCGACCAATAAATAGCGCACCACTTCCGCCGGGTATTTTTGCAGGACTTCGCGGATAGTGAAGAAGTTGCCCAAGGATTTGGACATTTTCTCGCCGTCCACGCGCACCGCTCCTGCGTGCATCCAGATGGCGGCGTAGGGTTTGCCGGTCGCCGCTTCACTTTGCGCGATTTCATTTTCGTGGTGCGGGAAGACCAAATCCGGCCCGCCGCCGTGGATGTCGAAGCTATCGCCAAGGCAGCAGGTGGACATCACCGAGCATTCAATATGCCAGCCCGGGCGGCCTTTGCCCCAAGGCGAATCCCAGCTTGGCTCGCCGGGTTTGGCCGCTTTCCACAGCACAAAGTCGAGCGGATCGTCTTTGGCTTCGCCTGCTTCAATGCGTGCGCCGACTTTTAGTTCGTCCAGTTTGCGCCGCGACAGCTTGCCGTAACCTTCAAAGCGAGCCACGCGGTAATACACATCGCCGTTTGCTACCGGATAGGCGTAGCCCTTATCAATCAGCGTGCTGATCATCTGCTGCATGCCGTCGATATGCTCGGTTGCTCTAGGTTCAAGGTCTGGCCGCAGCACATTAAGACGCGCCTCGTCTTCGTGCATGGCGGCAATCATGCGCTGCGTTAAAGCCTCAAACGGCTCGCCGTTTTGTGCCGCACGGCGGATGATTTTGTCGTCAATGTCGGTGATATTGCGCACATAGGTCAGCTCGTAGCCGCTATGGCGCAACCAGCGGGCAATCAGGTCAAAGGCCACCATTACCCGCGCGTGTCCGATATGGCAATAGTCGTAGACCGTCATGCCGCAGACGTACAGGCGCACTTGTTTGCCATTTAGCGGAACAAAAGGCTGCTTGGATTTGCTTAAGGTGCTGTAGAGGGAAAGCGCCATCAGTGTTTGCCCTCACCCCAGGTGTCGCGCAGCGTCACGGTGCGGTTAAACAGGGGTTTGCCCTTTAAGTCTTCGCGGTCACGGCAAAAATAGCCTTCGCGCTCAAATTGGTAAGCCTCGCCTGTCTTGGCTTGCAGCAAGGCCGGTTCCGCGCGGCAGTTGGTATAAAGCGGCGCGGCCATATCTTCTGCGGTCAGTCCTTCGAGGAAATCGCCTTCGGCCTCGGGCTGCGCCACTTGGAACTGGCGGTCGTACAGGCGCACCGCGCAAAGGATGCTGTGCTCTGCACAAACCCAGTGAATAACCCCTTTGACTTTGCGCCCGGCCGGATTGGCTCCCAAGGTATCTGCGTCAATGCGGCATTCGAGCGCGGTGATTTGCCCACTTTCATCCTTGATCACCTTGTCGGCTTTGATCACGTAAGCGCCGCGCAGCCTGACTTCTCCGCCCAGTACCAAACGTTTGTAGCCCGCGGGCGGGTTTTCGCTAAAGTCGTCTTGGTCGATATAAAGCTCGCGGCTAAAAGGAATAGAGCGCGTGCCCATATCCTGTTTGGGATGACGCGGCAGTTGCAGGGTTTGCATCTCGTCTGCGGGATAATTGCTGATAATGACTTTAAGCGGCTTAAGCACGCACATGGCGCGTGGCGCGTTACTGTCGAGCTCTTCACGGACACAGAGTTCGAGCATGGCAAAATCGACCAAGCCCCCTGCTCTGTTCACGCCAATCCGCTCGCAAAAACGGCGGATGGCGGCAGGTGGATAACCACGGCGCCTGAGCCCGGCTAGCGTCGGCATACGCGGGTCATCCCAGCCATCCACATAGCCTTCGGCGACCAGCCGCGCCAATTTGCGCTTGCTGGTGACGCAGTGGCTTAAGTTAAGGCGGGCAAACTCATACTGGCGCGGCTTACAGGGCACCGGCAGATGCTGCAAAAACCATTCATAAAGCGGGCGGTGGTCTTCAAACTCCAGCGTGCAGATGGAGTGGGTAATGCCTTCAATGGCATCGGACTGGCCGTGGGTAAAGTCGTAGCTGGGGTAGATGCACCAAGCATCACCGGTCTGATGGTGATGGGCAAAGCGGATACGGTAGAGCACCGGGTCGCGCAGATTGATATTGCCGCTGGCCATATCGATTTTGGCGCGCAGCGTGCGGCTGCCCTCAACAAACTCGCCCGCTTTCATGCGCTTAAATAAGTCTAAATTTTCCGCCACACTGCGCTCGCGGTACGGGCTGTTTTTGCCAGGCTCGGTCAGACTGCCGCGAAAGGCGCGCGCTTCATCCGCGGACAGGTCGCAGACGTAAGCGTTGCCGCTTTCAATCAAATGCAGCGCCCATTGGTAAAGCACCTCAAAGTAATTGGATGCGTAACGCACCGCGCCGTGCCAGCGAAAGCCCAACCATTTAATGTCCTCTTCAATGGAGTCGATATAGGCTTGTTCTTCCTTGCTGGGGTTGGTGTCGTCAAAACGCAAATGGCACTGCCCGCCAAATTCTTCGGCGAGACCAAAATTAAGGCAGATGGATTTGGCGTGACCGATATGCAAAAAGCCATTGGGCTCCGGCGGAAAGCGGGTGACTATTTGGCTGTGTTTGCCGCTTGCCAAATCATCGGCAACGATTTTGCGCAGAAAATTAACGGCGGCGGGGGCTTCATTAGCAGGAGAGCTCATGGACTACTCGTAAAATTGCAAAAAGGGATTGGCTATTGATCCAATCCTGGTTTTCCATTACTGAAATACGGATAACGCAAAAAAGTGACAAGTCACTGATTTTAAAAAGCTGGTTTTGCGTTATCAACCATACAAGGTTATGGTTTTTTGTTCAATCGTCAATCAGCCGGGATCATTTAACGGTTGCTTTGGCTGTTATCGCGGATGACACGCAACTTCTTATTCACACTGAAAAATAAGACCATCATTTCAAATGCCAAACGAAGCCCACTGTTAAAAAAGAGAAAAAGACGTTTCATCAGCAGATACCTCTTGACATCCTTCACTTGCTAAAGCAAGTGGATTCCTACCGCGTCCAGCGAGGCATTTGCCCAGCTGAATCACCTCGGCGGGTTCCTGCTGCTGATCCCCTACTTCAGGATTCACTTCACAGGCTAACCGGGCATGCCCTGCCCTTAATATGTTGATCGCGCCGACGACATCGGCATTGTTTTCATAATCGCATTCGACACATACAAATTCCGCTTGCGTCTGGCGG
>NZ_LSZO01000175.1 GCF_001580025.1 Ventosimonas gracilis
TTTTGAGATATGCCCGCATACGGGACAGGTTCGGCTGGTATTTTGCGGTGGCACGGCTATCAGTATGCCACCGTTCCAGTCCAGCTTGTATTGCAACTGCCGTCTGAACTCAAACCAGCCTTGGTCGAGTATGGCTTTGTTCAGGCCAGACTTGGCACGGACATTACGCCCCGGTTCTTCGCTTGTTCCTGCCGCTGATTTCGACATATTCCTGACCTGCAAATCCTCAATACACACCATCGCGTGGTTTTGGCTGATGGCGGTTGTGGCTTTATGCAGGTAGTCGTGGCGGGCATTACCGATGCGGGCATGCAGGCGCTGAACTTTGCGCTTGGCTTTCCTCCAATTGCTGCTAAATTTCTCCTTTCGGCTCAATGACTGCTGCGCGCGCCGAAGCGCCGTTTCATGACGCTTGAAACTGTTGAGCGGTGCAAGGTAACTACCGTCCGAGAGCGTGGCAAAACGGGCAATGCCCATGTCGATGCCGATAGCCCTTGTGGCTTCGGGCAAGGGCTGATCGACTTCCCGCTCGGTCTGTATAGAGACAAACCACCGTCCCGCCCGCAGCGATACCGTAGCATTGCGCACTTGGCCCTGAATATTTCTGCTGTTGCGATAGCGCAGCCAACCCAGCTTGGGCAAAAATATCCGCCCGTTCCCTTCGTCCAATTTAATTTGTTGCGGCTGCGGATAACGGAAGCTGTCGCGCACGCCTTTCCTTTTGAAACGGGGAAATTCCGCACGCTTGGCAAAGAAATTGGCATACGCCCGCTCAAGGTCTTTGAGCGATTGCTGCAAAGTCTGCGCAGGCGAGAACTTCAACCAAGCAAGCTCGCGCTTCCACGCAGGTAGCAGATTTGCCAGCATCGTATAGCTGAACCGCGTTTGCTTATCGGCCTCGTAGCGCTCCTTTTGCAACGCCAGCGCCTTGTTATAGACAAACCGGCACGAACCGGCAAAGCGGCTCATATCGCGCTTTTGCTGCCCACCCGGTATCAGTTCGTATTTGTAGGCTTGCAGACGTTGCATGCTTGGCATGTATAGGTCGATCTATGAAAAACAACACCGATGCGCTACGCAGCAAGGACGGCCGCGCCGTCCGAGCTATCCATCATCGCCCTGAAGAGCCTGTCGCAAAAGGGACAGAGAACTTATTTCATTCTGAGTTTAAATTTTTAACCATATGATTTTATTGATATAAATTAAACCAATCGGTAGCAGAAATCAGGTAACAGAGCCTTTTGCGACAGCCTCTGAAGGACGAGGTCTTGCGCGCAAACCTGATAAATTATTCAATTTCGCCATAACGCAGCGCCTGGGGCAAGGGTAAGCGTAGGCCACGCTCACGCGAGTCTTTCTTATAAGCGGGTATATTCAATTCGCTGCCATCTTCAGACAAGGTGAGAGGGCGTTGGGTGCTGCTGTAGAGGTCTTTTGGAACGCTAGACTGCAAATAATGGCTGGTGAGTCGTTGCGGTAGATTGGGTTGTTGGCGTAGCCATAACAGCACCTGCATCATCTGTAACTGAGCATTGGTATCTTGCATCCGATGCACGTAATCAGCATGGTCGAATCCAGTGCCTGCTTGTGCCAAGCCGCAGGCTATTCCGTATGCTATCTTATTTTCGCTTTTTAGCATGCGCATGCGGTTACGGCACTGTTGCCGCCAAGTGGATACCGCTATGGCAGGTGTTACAAATTTCTCATCCTTAAGTAAAGTTGGCTGTATTTGCGGCCAACATACGGCGGCTTTTTCCGCCGCAACCACCAACAGCACATTATCTAAATCCGATACGTTTTCCGGCTGCACCTGTTGATTATAGATTAGGCTCTTTTTTTCCAGCTCGATAATACTGTGCAGAGCGGTAAATTCCCCGCGCATAGCCGAACATAGGCTCAGGTTAATCGTTTCGGCGGTTAATGGCGCAAAGGCCTTGGCGCAACTTGGCGGCAAGGCGGCATCCAAGGGCAATTCGGCAATGATTTGTGCGGCCACATCTAAGCTACTACTCAGCAACCTCACACCTACCATCATGGCTACCAAGTGGTTGCTATTTGCAATTAACACCCGCGCTGTATGGGCATCACGACACAAACCCGTTAACGCTTGATCACTGTGGCCGTTGATATGGGTGAGTGCGTGAGCGCTACGTGATACGAAGAGACTCTGAAAAGACGGTATCGGCGTAGCAACAGTATTCAGCAAAGGCACGTGATAGTAATCATATTGGGCAAGCGCTGCGATTTGTTCTAGCACATCGGCATAAGGGGCCAGTGCTTGCTCGGTGGCCTGTGGCTGCTCACGCACGATGTTCAGGCAATTAGCAATATCTGCGTTAGTACATAAGGCTTTGTTATTAGCGCTTGCAGGCAATCTGTATTCATCAGATACATACGGCAGCGGCGGCTTAGGTGCTTCCGGCTCTTCTTCCGATGGCACCAGGCGCAATCCGCCACCACTTTTCAGATAAAAATCCACATAAGTATGTTCATACCAGTGGTTAAACTGCTCCGTGTAATCATCGGCCACGGTTTGCCGCTGCTCTGGGGTTAAATTCGGCTGAGTCAAGGTGATTAAAGCGGCCCACATATTGCGGCCTTGCTGTTCTACAAACGGCTTTTGCATCAGTACCAAGGCGTTTTGGGCGTGTTCGTCTTCCTTTGGATCCATTACTTGCGCTGATCTGATCGATCCCACTACTCGCATTAGTACAATGCTTGCCAATACGCCAACTGCTACCCAAATCGCTACTTTGACCGCCTTGTTCATGAGTATTTCCCTAAGGTGTTTAATAGCAAGGCTAGGCATTATCGCCCAAGTGGTTATTTAATCACTATGATTTAATCACTATGCCTGCGCAGAAAATTTAATTGGGCTAATACTCAAAGCCAGTTAACGCCGTGTAATAAAGTCCAAGATAAAGGCTTTTGACCAGTCGGCGAGCAGCAGGAAGGTCGGCAGCAGTTTTGATTGCTTCCACCAATCATCCTGCTGCACCGGCAGCAGGCTAAGCAGACCGATAATCAGCACCACCAGCAATACCCCGCGTACTGCGCCAAACACCATACCTAAGAGCCTGCCGATGCTGTCTGGCCCACTGGCGTTAAGCAGCTTGTCGAGCAAGGTGGTCAATAAAGAGCCGACCAGCAAAGTGGTAACAAATAAAATCACACAAGCCAAAATCAGCCGCAGCGAGGGAACATCCAGAAAACCGACAAACTTTTGTGCCAGCGCCCCGCCAAACATCCAGGCAACCAGCAGTGCAACCAGCCACATCAGCAACGATAAGGCTTCCTTAAGAAAGCCGCGCATTAAGCTAATCAGGCTGGAAGTCACAATAATGAAGACAATCAGCCAATCGACCCAAGTCAATATCATGGTTTGTTTCACCGAAGGAATAAAAAGGCGCAATTAGGTGAGAAAGACCCTCTCCCGCAAGCGGGCGAGGGGCGTAAACCAGCGTCAAACGATACAGCGCGCACTCCTCTTACCTATTTTTGTGGAGGGAAACCACTACTCGCTGTCGCCAAAGCCTCCTCCCAAGGCTTTGTACAACTGTACTTCGGCGGAAAGCTGGGCGAGGCGGTCGGCAATTAAGGTTTGCTGCGCACTAAAGAGTTGGCGCTGCGCGTCGAGGAAGGTCAAGTTGCTGTCGATACCGGTTTGGTAACGCCTCTCGGCAAGCTGGTAGTAGTCCTGATTCGCCGCGACCAGGTCGCGCTGTGCCGCCAGTTGGTCACGGTAGCTGGTGCGCGCAATCAAACCGTCGGCCACTTCTCTAAAGGCGCTTTGGATGGCTTTTTCATATTGCGCAATCTGCATGTCTTTTTGCAGTTTGGCGTAGTCCAAACTGGCTTTGAGGCTGCCGGCATTAAAAATCGGCACGCTGATTTGCGGCTGGAACAGCCAAGTGCCTGAATTGCCGCGAAACAGGCCGGATAAATCCGGACTTAAGGTTCCGGCGGCCGCAGTCAAGCTGATATTGGGGAAAAACGCCGCTCGCGCCGCACCGATATTGGCGTTGGCGGCTTTAAGCTGATGTTCGGCGGCCAAAATATCCGGTCGGTTTTGCAGCACATTCGAGGGCAGTGCGGCGGGTAATTCGCCCAGCAGCGTGCCGTTCAAATCCAAAGGTTTATCCAAATCGGCAGGCAGCTGGCTGCCCAGCAGCAGGGTCAGCGCGTTTAAATCCTGCTGGACTTGGCGTTGATATTGGGCGCGGCGCACACGGGCGCTTTCCACTTGGCTTTTCGCCTGTGCCAAGGTCAGGCTGGAAGCGACCCCTGCGTTGACGCTACGTTCGGTGAGCGCATAACTGTCTTGCCAAGCTTGCAGGGTTTCTCTGGCAAGATCAAGCAGCGCCTGGTCGGCCTGCCAAGCAAACCAGGCCTCGGCCACACTGACGATCAGGCTGATGCGCAGGCTTTGCCGCGTGGCTTCACTGGCTAAATATTGCTCCAGCGCCGCGCCTTGCAGGCTTTTCACCCGGCCAAACAAATCAAGCTCCCAACTCGCCGCGATGGTCGCGCTGTATTGACTGTTGATTTGCCGCTGCCCTGTCGGCGAGGCGCGTTCGGGGATGCGCTGGCGAATGCCACTACCGCTGCCGTTGACGCCGGGGAAGCGGTCAGCCCGTTGAATGCGGTAAAGCGCTTGGTAGGCCTCCACATTCAAGCTGGCGGCGCGTAAATCCCGGTTGTTGGCAAGTGCCTGACTGATTAGGCGACGCAGCGTCGGGTCAACAAAAAAGCTTTGCCAGTTGGACGCTTGCCAGCCCTCTATGGCGTGGCTTTCGGTTTCTTGCGGCGCATTCGGACGGATGTATTCGGGTATCAGGCTGCAACCGCTGACAGCCAAAGCGATAGCAAGTGACAGTAATGACTTTTTCATGGGCTGACCTTTTGTGCGGGCACGGGTTTGCGGGCGAATAACGAACTGATGGCAACGTAAAACAAGGGTATCCAGAAAATACCGAGCAGCAGCGCCGACAGCATGCCGCCGATGACACCGGTGCCGATCGCGTGCTTGCTCGCAGCGCCAGCGCCGCTGCTGATGGCAAGTGGCAGCACGCCGAAGATAAAGGCCAGCGAAGTCATCACAATCGGGCGAAGACGCATGCGGCAGGCTTCAATCGCCGCTTCGGCGAAACTCATGCCTTGCGCGTACTGCGCACGGGCGAACTCGACAATCAAAATCGCATTACGCGCCGATAGTCCGATAGTGGTCAAAAGCCCGACGCGGAAGAACACGTCATTGGACAGCCCACGTCCATAAGTGGCGAGCAATGCGCCCAAAATGCCAATCGGCACCACCAGTATCACGGCAAAGGGTATTGACCAGCTTTCATAAAGCGCCGCCAGACAGAGAAAGACCACCAAAAGTGACAACAGATACAGCGCCATGGCCTGCGAGCCTGCCAGCCGTTCCTCATAGGAAAGCCCGGTCCAGGAAAGCCCCACGCCTTGCGGCAGTTCGCTGGCGATCTCTTCCACTGCCGCCATGGCCTCGCCTGAACTGCGCCCGGGCGCGGGAGCGCCGTTGATTTGCATGGCCGATACGCCGTTATAGCGGGCGAGTTTCGGTGCGCCGTAAGTCCACTGCCCGCTGGCAAAGGCCGAGAATGGCACCATCTGCCCCTGATTGTTGCGCACGTACCATTTATCCAAATCCTCAGGACTCATGCGCGAATCGACCTGCCCTTGCAGATAGACTTTTTTCACCCGCCCGCGGTCGATAAAGTCGTTGACATAGCTCGCGCCCCAGCCAATCGAGAGGGTGCTGTTGATGTCAGCGAGCGAAAGCCCCAAGGCGCGTGCGCGTTCATCGTCAATCAACAGCCGGTACTGCGGCTCGTCGTACAGGCCGTTCAGACGGACTTGCATCAGCATGTCAGCGCGTTCGCGCGATTTATTCAGGAAAATATCACGCGCTTGGCTGAGCACCTCATGGCCGACGCTGGCCTGGTCTTGCAGATAGAGGTCAAAGCCGGTGGCGTTGCCCATTTCCATGACCGCAGGTGGCGCGAAGACAAAGGCCATGGCGTCACGCAGGGTAAAGAAATAGCCCTGTGCACGTCCAGCCACGGCCGAGGCGCTAAGCTCGGGGCTTTTACGCTCGCCCCAAGGTTTAAGCATGATAAAAGCCATGCCGGTGCTCTGCGCACGACCGGCAAAGTTAAAGCCGGTGATGGTAAAGACCGAACGCACCGCGTCTTTTTCTTGCCCCAGCAGATATTCGCGCATTTGGTCGACCACTTGCTGCGTGCGCTGCGCACTGGAACCCGATGGTGTGCTGACCTGGGCAAACAGTACGCCCTGGTCTTCCTGCGGTAGAAAATCCGACGGAATGCGCGTAAACAAAAAGCCCACGCCACCGACAATCAAAACCCACATCAGCAGATAAGGCGATTTCACCCGCAGCATGCTGGCAACGCCGGATTGGTAGGCATGCGTGGTGCGTTCAAAGCGGCGGTTAAACCAGCCGAAAAAGCCGCGTTTTTCGTGATGCTCGCCGTCTTTATGCGCTTTTAAGATGGTCACGCAGAGCGCCGGGGTAAATACCAGCGCAACAAACACGGAAAGCGTCATCGCGGTGACGATGGTGATAGAGAACTGGCGATAAATCACACCGGTCGAGCCGCCAAAAAACGCCATTGGCAAAAATACCGCCGACAGCACCAGCGCAATACCAACCAGCGCACCTTGCACCTGTCTCATGGATTTTCGCGTGGCTTCGCGCGGGTCTAACTTGTCTTCACGCATCACCCGCTCGACGTTTTCCACCACCACAATGGCATCGTCCACCAACAGGCCAATCGCCAGCACCATGGCAAACATGGTCAGCGTGTTGATGGAGTAGCCAAAGGCAAACAGCACGGCAAAGGTGCCAAGCAACACCACCGGTACCGCTAGCGTGGGGATAATGGTGATGCGAAAGTTCTGCAAAAACAAAAACATCACCACAAAGACCAGTGCGATGGCTTCCAGCAGCGTTTCCACCACGCCGCTAATGGAGGCCGAAATCACCGGCGTGGTGTCGTAGGGGTAGACCACTTCCATCCCCGCAGGGAAGAAGGGTTTTAGCGCATCGACGGTTTCGCGCACCGCCTTGGCGGTATCCAGCGCGTTGGCACCGGTTGCCAAACGCAATCCCAAACCGGAGGCGGGCATGCCGTTGTACTGCGCATTGATGCTGTAGTTCTCGCCGCCCAGTTCGACCTTGGCGACATCGGCAAGGCGCACTTGCGAGCCATCGGCATTCACCTTAAGCAGTATCTCGCTGAACTGTTCCGGCGTTTGCAGACGGGTCTTGCCGATAATGGTCGCGTTAAGCTGCTGCCCGTCGGCGGCGGGCAGGCCACCGAACTGGCCGGAGGAGACTTGTACGTTTTGCGACTGAATGGCGCTGCGCACATCGGTCGGCGTTAGCTGAAAATTGTTGAGCTTGGCCGGATCCAGCCAGATGCGCATGGCGTACTGCGCACCGAATACCTGAAAGTCGCCCACGCCCTTGGTACGCGCAATCGGGTCTTGCAGGTTGGAGACAATATAATCGGACAGATCATCACGGCTCATGCTGCCGTCGGTGGAAATAACCCCCAGCACCATCAAGAAGTTACGCGCCGATTTAGCCACGCGAATGCCCTGTTGCTGCACTTCTTGCGGCAATAAGGGCGTAGCCAGTTGTAGCTTGTTTTGCACCTGCACCTGGGCAATATCGGGGTTGGTGCCCTGGTCGAAGGTGACGACAATTTCCATGCTGCCGTCGGAGTTGGACGATGAAGAGATATAACGCAGTCCATCCAGACCATTGAGCTGCTGCTCAATCACCTGCACCACGGTATCTTGCACCGTCTGCGCGGATGCGCCGGGATAAACCACGGAAATGGCGACCGCCGGAGCGGCAATACTGGGGTACTGGTTAATCGGCAAATTCAGGATGGACAGGGTACCGGCCAGCATAATCACCAAGGCAATAACCCAGGCAAAAATCGGGCGGTCGATAAAGAAATTCGACATAGTGAAGGCGTTCCTGGCTTAGTTGGCGCTGGGGTTTTGGCTGTTTTGCTGCGCTACATTAGTGGCTTCTGCGGGCGTCACCTGCATTCCCGGGCGGACAAACTGCAAGCCCTCAGTAATCAACCGGTCACCTTCATTCAGCCCACTGTTAATCAGCCAGCGATTGCCCACCGTGCGCGCCGCTTCGAGCTTGCGCAGTTCGACCTTATCGCCCTCACCTACCACCAGCGCAGTCGGCGTACCGCTGGCATCACGGGTCACGCCCTGTTGCGGCACCAAAATCGCCTGCTGCTGCAAGCCTTCAACCAACTGCGCATGCACAAACATGCCCGGCAGCAAAAGATGGTCGGGGTTGGCAAACACCGCGCGCAGCGTTACCGAGCCGGTGCCGGTATCGACCGACACTTCGGAAAACTCCAAACGCCCTTCATGCGCATAGAGGCTGCCGTCTTCCAGTTTAAGTTTAACTTTGGCCGCATTCTCGCCCGCCTGCTGCAAATGCCCTGCGGCCAACTCTTTGCGCAAACGCAAAATATCCTTGCTGGATTGGGTTAAATCCACATAAATCGGGTCAAGCTGCTGGATAACCGCGAGCGGCGCTGGTTGGCTGTTATTGACCAGCGCCCCTTCACTGGCGACCGAACGGCCAATGCGGCCGGAAATCGGTGCGAGTACGCGGGTATAACGCAGATTGATTTGTGCACTTTCCAGCGCCGCTTGGTCGCGCAGAAAATTGGCCTGTGCCTGGTCGTAATCTTGCGGGCTAACGGCGCGTTCCTTGACCAAACCGGCATAGCGTTTAGCCAGCGCTTCGCTGGATTTGAGCGCCGCTTCAGCGCTTTTCAACGCGGTTTCGTAAAGCGCTGGGTCAATCTGATAAAGCTGCTGTCCGGCTTTGACCTCGCTGCCTTCATCAAACAGCCTTTTCAGCAAAATACCATCGACTTGCGGGCGCACTTCGGCAATCCGATAAGCGCTGGTACGCCCGGGCAATTCGGTCGTTTGTGCAAAAGGCTGCGCTTTTAACGTCACCACGCCGACTTTGGGCGGCGGCGCTTCACCGCCTGGCGCGGCATTGCCCGGCTTTTGCTCGCAGCCGCCAAGCAACAAGGCCGTAAGCACAAAAGCGCTCAGCAAGGGGGACGCTGGTCTGACAAACAGGGAGGGCATGGCAAGATTCTCGTTGACAGAAAAATCATGAAAAACAATAACCCGCAAGGCAGCAGGAAAACTTAAGAGGCTGGCATGCGCCAACAGGCGCGAAATTCGCAGCAGATTAGCAGAACGGCAGGGATTTTATAGATAAGACTGTTTGTAAATTTTTCTTGTTATGCACCGACTGAAAAATCAGCCATCTGCTACCGTCTGTATTTTATTTTTAACTGAAGTCAATAGTCGTCAAAATAAGGATATTCATCATGAACGTCACGCATTCCAAGGTTTTAAAAATACTGATTATCGGTGCTGGTTTTGCTGGATTGGGGCTTGCTGTGCGCCTTTTGCAAAGCGGCCAGCGCGACTGGCTGATATTGGAACAGGGCGAGGACATCGGCGGCACTTGGCGCGTCAACCACTACCCGGGCGCGGCCTGTGACGTACCCTCGCATCTGTATTCGTTCTCTTTTGCGCCCAATCCCGACTGGTCGTATAAATTTGCCCGCCAAGAAGAAATTTTTGCCTATCAACAACATCTGGTACAGCAATACAGCCTGCGCCCGCACATCCGCTTTAACTGCGCCGTTGAAAGCGCTGAGTTTGATGAAGAAAACGGCCTGTGGCGAGTTCGCAACAGCGAGGGCGAACTCTTTTTTGCGAAAGTTTTAGTCACCGCCAGCGGCCAATTAAGCCTGCCTAAACTGCCTGACCTGGAAGGGCTTGAAGACTTTGCCGGCGCGGCTTTTCATACCGCTTGCTGGCGGCGCGATGTAACGCTTAAGGGAAAGCGCGTGGCGGTTATCGGCAGCGGTGCCAGCGCAGTGCAGTTAGTGCCGCAAATTGCGCCGCAAGTGGCAAAACTTGCCCTGTTCCAACGCAGTGCGCCCTATGTACTGCCCAAACCCGATCGCCGCTACCGACCTTGGGAACAAGCCTTGTGGCGGCATGTCCCGTTTAGCCAAACCTTGGCGCGCTGGCTGCAATATGTGGAACATGAAGCCCGCGTACCGGCTTTTTCCCATCTTCCGGCGCTGATGAAAGTGCCGCAGTGGCAGTTTCGCCGTTATCTCGCGCGACAAGTCCAAAGTACCGAACTGCGGCAAAAACTCACGCCGAATTATCCGATGGGTTGCAAGCGTATTCTGCTGGCGAACGACTATTACCCGGCGTTGCAACGCGATAACGTCGAGGTTATCGATACGCCGATAAAGCAGGTCTGCCGCGAGGGCATCCAAACGCAAGAGGGGCAATTGTTTGCCGCCGATGCGTTGATTTTCGCCACCGGCTTTGCCGCGACCGATTTCCTCGCCCCCATGCGCATTGTCGGGCGGGCCGGTGCGCTGTTAAGCGAGCGTTGGAAAGACAGCGCACAGGCTTATCTTGGGCTTACAGTCCACGGTTTTCCCAATCTGTTTACCCTGCTTGGCCCCAACACTGCGCTCGGGCACAGCTCCATGCTGTATATGATGGAAAGCCAGTACAACTACCTGCTGGGCGCGCTAAAACACATGCAGCAGCAAGGACTGCAAACACTGGAAGTCAAAGCACAGCCCATGCAGGTATTCAGTCAAAAACTGGCGCAACGATTGCGCGGTACGGTTTGGGGACAAGGCTGCCACAGTTGGTATAAAACCGAAGACGGCACTAATCCGACTATTTGGCCCGGGTTTACCTTCAGCTACCGCTGGCTGACCCGCCGCTTTAACCCAAACGACTGCGTGTTTACTACCCTCTCCCACTAGCGGGGAGGGATTAGGCAGCAAAATTGAGCCTTGCCGCAAACTTAAGTAAAATGGCGCGTTTTTCCGCCCCGCTTAAGGGAGCTTTTGCCATGCTGCGTATCAGCCAGGATGCTTTGACCTTTGACGACGTGCTGCTCGTCCCCGCCCATTCGGTTGTCCTGCCCAAGGATGTCTGCCTAAAAACCCAGCTTTCGCGCCGCATCAGCCTGAGCTTGCCACTGGTTTCGGCGGCAATGGATACCGTCACCGAAGCACGGCTTGCCATTGCCATGGCGCAAGAAGGCGGCATTGGCATTATCCACAAGAACCTTTCCATCGATGAACAGGCCGCTGAAGTACGCAAGGTCAAGCGTTTTGAAGCCGGTGTAGTGCGCGACCCGATTACCATCGAGGCGAGCGCCAGCCTGTTGGAGTTGCAGGAACTGACCAGACAAAACCATATTTCCGGCGTGCCGGTGCTGCAAAACGGCGATTTGGTCGGTATCGTCACTTCGCGCGATGTGCGTTTTGAAACGCGCCTGACCGCGAAGGTAAGCGAACTGATGACGCCGAAAGAACGGCTGGTCACAGTTAAAGAGGGCGAGCCGGTCGAAGCCGTTCGCGCCTTGCTGCACAAACACCGGATCGAACGGGTATTGATTGTTGATGAGGCTTTTGGCCTAAAAGGCATGATCACGGTCAACGACCTGGAAAAATCCAAGGCCTACCCGCTCGCCAGTAAGGACGAACAAGGCCGTCTGCGTGTCGGCGCTGCCGTCGGCACCGGGGTGGACAGCACGCTGCGCGTCAAGGCACTGGTCGCTGCCGGAGTGGATCTGGTGATTGTCGATACCGCGCACGGCCACTCGCAAGGCGTTTTAGACCGCGTGCGCCAAGTGAAAAAAGACTACCCCGACCTTCAGGTCATTGCCGGCAATATCGCCACCGGCGAGGCGGCGCTGGCGTTGGTTGAAGCCGGCGCGGATGGAGTCAAAGTCGGCATTGGACCGGGATCGATTTGCACCACGCGCATTGTTGCAGGTGTTGGCGTGCCGCAGATTTCCGCCGTCGCCAATGTCGCCGCCGCGCTCGCCGGTAGCGGTGTGCCGATGATTGCCGATGGCGGCATTCGCTTTTCCGGCGACCTTGCCAAAGCCATTGCCGCCGGTGCCCACGCGGTAATGATCGGCTCGATGTTGGCCGGTACCGAAGAAGCGCCAGGCGAGGTGGAACTGTTCCAGGGTCGCTCCTACAAAGCCTATCGCGGCATGGGGTCGCTCGGCGCGATGTCACAGGCGCAAGGCTCGTCTGACCGTTATTTTCAGGACGTATCGAGCGGCACGGAAAAACTGGTGCCGGAAGGCATCGAGGGTCGCGTACCCTACAAAGGCTCAATTACCGCCATCATCCACCAACTGATGGGAGGACTGCGTGCGGCAATGGGCTACACCGGCTGTGCCAATCTCGATGAGATGCGCAGCAAGCCACAGTTTGTCCGTATTACCGGTGCCGGCATGGCCGAGTCGCACGTACACGACGTACAAATCACCAAGGAATCACCCAACTACCGGGTGGGCTGATGCCCGCAATGGATTTCGGCTAAAACAGCAATAACAACAAGCCTCCCTAACCTGCGCCCCTCGCCCATTTATCGGAGAGGAGCCAGGATAAGGGAATAGAAAACACACCACTGATCGACTTACCGCTACCAAGGCCTTTCCATGACTTCCCCCAATATCCACCAAAAACGTATTTTGATTTTGGATTTTGGCTCGCAATACAGCCAACTGATTGCCCGCCGCGTGCGCGAAATCGGCGTTTACTGCGAACTGCACCCGTTTGATTTAAGCGAACCATCGATTAAGGACTTCGCCCCGTCCGGCGTTATCCTCGCCGGTGGGCCGCAGTCGGTACATGAAGCAGACAGCGCACGGATTAGTGACGCGGTACTTAGCCTAAACGTGCCGATTTTAGGCATCTGCTACGGCATGCAAGCGCTTGCCGTGCAGCTTGGTGGCGCGGTAGAGCGTTCTGAGTTACGCGAATTTGGCCATGCCCGCGTTGATCTGGTCAGCAAAAGCCGTCTGCTCGATGGCATTGAAGACTCTCTCGATGGCGACAGAGTGCCGGGGCTTAACGTATGGATGAGCCACGGCGACAAAGTCAGCCGCCTGCCCGCAGGTTTTACCCTGCTCGCCAGCACGCCAAGCTGTGAAATCGCCGCCATAGCCGACGATGCGCGGCGCTGGTACGGCGTGCAATTTCACCCCGAAGTCACCCACACCCAGCAGGGGCAGCGCATCCTATCCCGTTTTGTGCTGGAGATTTGCGGCTGCGAGCCGTTGTGGACGGCGGGCAATATCGTGGCCGATGCTATCGAACGGATCCGCGCCGAAGTCGGCACAAGCCAAGTACTGCTGGGGCTTTCCGGTGGGGTGGATTCCTCAGTGGTCGCCGCGCTACTGCACCGCGCCATTGGCGACCAGCTCACCTGTGTATTTGTCGATAACGGCCTGCTGCGCCTGAATGAAGGCGACCAGGTTATGGCGCTGTTCGCCGAAAACTTAAAGATCAAAGTCATCCGTGTCGATGCCGAAGGCGAATTTTTGCGCAATCTGCAAGGTGAGGCCGACCCCGAGAAAAAACGCAAAATCATTGGCCGCACCTTTATTGACGTCTTCGATGAGCAGGCGGGCAGGCTGCAAGGCATCGAATATCTGGCGCAAGGCACCATCTACCCGGACGTTATCGAATCTGCCGCCGCCAAAAGCGGCAAGGCCGAAGTCATCAAAAGCCATCACAATGTCGGCGGCCTGCCGGAAGAAATGAACCTGAAACTGCTCGAACCGCTGCGCGAACTGTTTAAGGATGAAGTGCGCAAAATCGGCCTCGAACTGGGTCTACCCTACGACATGGTCTACCGCCACCCGTTCCCCGGCCCCGGCCTTGGCGTGCGCATCTTGGGCGAAGTCACTAAAGCCCATGCCAACCTGCTGCGCCGCGCCGATGCCATCTTTATCGAAGAACTGCACCGCGCCGGTTGGTATCACAAAGTCAGCCAAGCCTTTGTCGTCTTCCAACCGGTCAAATCCGTCGGTGTCGTCGGCGACGGCCGCCGCTACGCTTGGGTGGTTAGCCTACGCGCGGTCGAAACCATCGACTTTATGACCGCACGCTGGGCGCACCTGCCCTATGAACTGCTGGAAACCGTCAGCAGCCGCATCATCAACGAAATCGAAGACATCTCCCGCGTCACCTACGATGTGAGCAGCAAACCGCCGGCGACTATTGAGTGGGAGTGAAATCGATCGACGAGATTTATTTGTACCCGGCGGCAACACAACAACTTGACAACAGCAAATTGTCTTGTATAATTTTGCGCGTTCCATACGCAGCATATGCGAACGGAATGTTCCGCGATAGCTCAGTCGGTAGAGCAAGTGACTGTTAATCACTGGGTCCCTGGTTCGAGTCCAGGTCGCGGAGCCAGCTTAAAGCAGGACATACGGGGTATAGCGCAGTCCGGTAGCGCGCCTGCTTTGGGAGCAGGATGTCGGGAGTTCGAATCTCTCTACCCCGACCATCTGAAATAAGCTGCATTTGGGTCGTTAGCTCAGTGGTAGAGCAGTTGGCTTTTAACCAATTGGTCGTAGGTTCGACCCCTACACGACCCACCACTTCCAACCTAGTCTTGCTTAAGTAAAGTGACTGCTGATTAGCAGTCATTATTACGCTCCAAGGCTTCCTCGCCTCAATCCGTAAAATAGCGTTCTCAGTAATCAGCCCCCTTCAACGGACTTGATAAAAACGTTATCGTTAATCAGCCATATAAACTGTGAAAGCCAGCATGGATAAATTTGCAGGTTTACCCAAGGCTGGCTTTTAAGATTTATTAAAGCAATTGCCGGCTTAAGTTATTTCGCCAGTAATACGCCAAGCGACGTAGGTTGCGACGGCTCTACTGGTTGATATTTTGGCGCTGGTATTGCTTGTGCCTGTTCATTAAACTCGGCGGCAGGCTTGTTATCGCGCCAATAAACAATCTTTTGCTTTCCAGCGCCGCAACTGCCGACTATTTTTGCACCACTGTCCTTATTAAGTTCCAACTCAGCCTCTTGGCTGGACAGTATTTCCAATAAATATCCGCGCACGCCATTGCCGTAGATATTGGCATCTATTTGTTCTTTAAGCTCCTCACAGGATGCGCCCGCCCAAACCGTACTACTGATAAGCAAGGATATTAAAATTAATCCTGTTTTAACAATATTACACATGGTCAATCTCCATTTACAGTTCAATCTTGATGATTGGATACTGCTTGCCCATCACCTTACTATTCGCGACGGTCTTCCAATTTCTGCCCGGGTATTAAAGCGTTACGACTGGTTTGAAACAATACACTCATTGCCTGCTTTGAAAGCGGATAGCCATTATCACGCACCGTATTGGCAATTTGATTAACAACGGCGCTGACTAACGCGCCCAATAGCCCCTGATTACTACCTCCTGTACTCACTGCAAGGTCAACACGGTTTTTCCACAGCGTACCCGCACCGCTGCGCAAATCGACCAGTTTGGCTGCTACGCTGATCTCGGTTACGCTATCGATGACAATATAGCGTGTTCCGTATTTATCGACTTCCATATAAAGTGCGGCATCGGCGCCAAAAATTTCCCGCAACTTGGCAGGCGGTACCGCATGAATATCGGCAGCAGTCAATAGCCCATTTTGCGCGAAGGTTTCCATCATATTAGTGACGGGTATCACGTAATAACCCATTTCCGAAAGCGGCGCGGTGGATGAGGCTAAAATGGCGGGCACGGCATTTTCTTCGACCGTACTGTTTAATGGCGGCAGCACTAATAGTGAATCGGGGCGATGATTGATTAGCGCGCTATGGTCGGGCGGTATTGGCGCATTGGCACATGCGCTAAGTAATGCAATGAAGCACAGCAGCAAGGTTGTTTTAGCGCAAGACAGCAAGCCTTTCATTATTCTGTCTCCTGCTGTGCAGGATTGATATTTTTAAGCCCTTTAAGCTGAAAGTCGATAAAAACCGAGGATTCGGGAAAAGCCTTTTTCTCAGCTTGAAGATAACCTATCGCTAAGTCCGGCTGTCCGGCTTTTAAATAGAGCAAAGCCAAGTGGGCACGAAAACCCGGTGGCAAGTCCCTGCGACCCGCTTCGGCTTTTCTGGCGTGCTCTTCCAATGCGCTAATATCCTCGTGCCAGCCTTGTTCTTCGCCTTTTAAATAACGGTAAGTATGGTCAGGATAATCCCCCCAAGCATACAGGCTGCGTTTGCCATTGCCAGCACAGCCGGTTAATAACAAGGCAGCCAATAGCATTAATAATAAACGTCCAGTAAAGCCATCGAACATAATTTAAGCGCCTGGTCGGTATCAAGGGATGATGGATAAGTAAATGCTTTAAGGCCGCCAAGCGCCTTTTTGTATGCCATCGACCAAGTGGTCAACCGCTTCGCGTATAGATAAGTCCAGCACTTTGGAGGTTAAAGTCGCATCGTAACCGGCAGTGCCGCCAAAGCCGATAATCTCGCGATTGGATAAAGCATATTCACCCGCACCGGATGATGAATAGACGACTTCGGAGCTATTTACATCCACCACATTCAATGTCACTTTGGCATAGGCCACTTGTTTTTTACCGCGCCCCAAAATACCAAATAACCATCTATCCCCTACGGTTTTACGGCCAAACTCGGTGACATCGCCGGTAATCACGAAACGAGCGCCTTTAATCTGTTGATTGGCTTGACTAAAACCGGCTTCTTGTTTGATTTCCGATAAATTGGTGCGGTCCAGTACCGAGAAACGTCCGCTCTGTTGTAAATGTCCGACCAGAATGGTTTTTGCCTGATTACCGATGCGGTCAATACCGTCGGAAAACACGCCGTTTAAATAACTGCTGCGGTTATCGAACTTGCCGACGGAAATCGGGCTGCGCGCGCCTTGCCAAGGACTTTGTGCCGCCTGTGTGGAGGATACGGCAAGGGGTTTACTGCTTTCACTGGCGCAGCCTGCAAACAGTAATAAAGTGCTCGCCAGTAAGGCAAGGGTGCGGAAAAATTGAAGGCTTTTCATGATTTTTATCCTGACCAAGGCGCAAAAATTCACTTGATTAGAGCATAGAAATCTGTGCAAAAAAAGCCGTCTTGCGCTATTTAATCCTCTTCCGCAAGCGGGTGAAGGAGCTTTAATTCAATTTTTGGGGCTATCCGCCGCCAAGTTTCAAAGGTGCAAGCTGGGGTATTTTCACAAGCCGCAAGTGCGCAGCTTTCCAGCAATTGCCATTGACCCTCGGGCAGTTCGGGGAAGAAAGCATCGCCTTCGGGATTTAATGCCACGCGGGTTAAATAAAGCCGCGTGGCGAGCGGCAACGCTTGGCGGTAAAGTTCGCCGCCACCGACCACCATGATTTCATCGGCGTTTTGCTGCTGCGCCCAGTGATCGGCGCGGCTTCGCGCGGCTTCAAGGCTGGTAAAGACTTCTGCGGTGCCGGTCGATAAATCCGTGCGACTGATCACCAGATTAAGCCTGCCGGGCAAGGGTCTGCCGATGGATTCCCAAGTTTTGCGCCCCATGATGATGGGCTTGCCCATTGTCAGCGCTTTGAAGTGGGCAAGGTCTTGCGGTAAATGCCACGGCAGGCGGCCTTGGCGGCCAATAACGCGGTTTTCGCCTAAAGCGGCAATGAGCGCGAGCGGTTTCATCAGACGGCAACCTCGGCCTTGATATGCGGATGCGATTGGTAGCCTTGCAGGTCAAAGTCGGCAAGCGTAAAGGCGAACAGGTCTTTGCACTCGGGATTAAGCCGCATTTTGGGCAGCGGCAACGGTTCTCGGGAAAGCTGCAAGTCGGCCTGCGCCAAGTGATTGCTGTACAGATGGCAGTCGCCGCCGGTCCAGATCAATTCCCCCGGGGCAAAGCCTGTCACTTGCGCCAGCATCAGTGTTAGCAGCGCGTAGCTTGCGATATTAAAAGGCACGCCCAAAAAGATGTCCGCCGAACGCTGGTAGAGCTGGCAACTAAGCCTGCCTTCTGCGACATAGAACTGAAACAGCGCATGGCAGGGCGGTAGCGCCATTTGTTCGATAAGCGCCGGATTCCAGGCCGACACCAGCAGCCTACGCGAATCGGGATTATCGCGTAGCATCTGCACCAGTTGACTGATTTGGTCGATCTGGCCGCCATCGGGCGTCGGCCAACTGCGCCACTGATAGCCGTAGACCGGGCCGAGCTCGCCCTTCTCATCCGCCCATTCGTCCCAGATGCTGACCCCGTGCTGCTTCAGATAGGCGGTGTTGGTATCGCCGCGCAAAAACCACAGCAACTCAACGATGATGGATTTGACATGGCATTTTTTGGTCGTCACCAAGGGGAAACCCTGGGCTAAATCAAAACGCATCTGCTCGCCAAACAGGCTAAGGGTGCCGGTGCCGGTGCGGTCTTGCTTAAAGCTGCCGGTTTCGCGCACGCGGCGCATTAAATCAAGATAGGGCTTCATGAGCGGTCTTTTGTCGATAGGCAAAGCCGATTAACGCCGCGCCGCCAATCACCATCGGCAAGCAAAGCAACTGCCCCATGGTCAACCAGCCAAAGGCGAGGTAGCCAAGCTGCGCGTCCGGCTCGCGGACAAATTCCACGGCAAAACGAAACACCCCATAACACAGGCCAAACAGCCCGGAAACCGCCATGCACGGGCGCGGTTTACGTGAATACAGCCAGAGGATGACAAACAATGCCACGCCTTCCAGCGCGAACTGGTAAAGCTGCGACGGATGCCGCGCCAGTTGGTAAGGGTCGGCGGGAAAGACCATCGCCCAAGGCCAATCGGTCGCCCGCCCCCAAAGCTCGCCATTGATAAAGTTGCCGATACGCCCCGCGCCAAGGCCAATCGGCACCAGCGGAGCAATAAAATCCATCAGCGCAAAAAACGGTTTTTTCTCGCGCCGAGAGAAGAAAAATACCGCCAGCAGCACGCCCATCAAACCGCCGTGAAACGACATGCCGCCGCGCCAGACCTGCACAATCAACAGTGGCTGCGCCAGATAAGCAGGCAAGTCATAAAACAGCGCATAACCTAAGCGTCCGCCCAAAATCACCCCAAGCGCCACCCAAAACACCAAATCGGCGAGCTTCTCGCGGTTCCAGCTTGGCTCAAAAGCGGGCAAACGCTTGGCGGCGAGCAGCCAAGCCAGCCCAATACCGAGCAGGTACATCAATCCGTACCAGTGAATTTTTATCGGCCCAAGGGCAATGGCTACCGGGTCAATGGAAGGAAAGGAAAGCATGGATAACCTTGAGACTTACGGGAACTGTATTGAAGCACAGAGGCCGGATAAGCGCATCATCAGAGCAACTTCTGCTAGGCTTGCGCGACTTTGTGCATGGCTCTTCTTTTATGTCTAGCGCCCCTTCCCCGATCCGTCCGCTTGCCGATTTATTGCATAAGAAGCAGCCGCTGTCCAGCCTGCTGGCCAAGGCCGATGCTTTGCTTAGGCTCGAACAATTGCTGCACGCGCAACTTGCCCCGGCAGTGCGAGCGTTCTGCAAGGTCGCCTCGTTTCGTGATGGGCGTTTACTGCTGGTCGTGAGCAACGGGCAGTGGGCAACCCATCTGCGCTATCAAGAGCGCCGTCTGTGCCAAGCGCTGCAAGTGCTGCCGGAATTTGCCGGCATTTCGCGCATTGTGCTGAAGGTGCAGCCGCTTCTGGTGCAAAGCCAGGGGCGCGGCAGTTGCCCGCCGCTACCAGCCAAGGCGGCGGAAAGCCTGCACGCCTGCGCTAAAGACTGTAACGACCGCGCGTTGCAAAACGCCTTAAAAAAGCTCGCAAAACACGCCGAAAAATGACCGTTAAACCATGAACCAAGACTTGTTTGCCGTTACCGCTGCCCGTGAATATCTTTCCGTCAGCCAACTCAATAACCGCGCCCGCCTGCTGCTCGAAGACGTGCTCGCCGAGGTTTGGGTGGAGGGGGAGATTTCCAATCTGGCGCGTCCGGCTTCCGGGCATCTGTATTTCAGTTTAAAAGACAGCAAAGCACAGGTGCGCTGCGCGTTGTTTCGCGGCCATGCGCTGCGGGTGCGCACCGAGCTGCGTAATGGCCTTGCGGTGCGCGTGCACGGACGGGTTTCACTGTTTGAAGGGCGCGGCGATTTTCAGTTGATTATCGATAGCCTGGAGCCTGCCGGTGATGGCGCGCTGCGTCTCGCCTTTGAAGCGCTTAAGCGCCGATTAAGCGAAGAAGGGCTATTTGCCGCCGAACGCAAGCGGGCGCTACCTGCTTATCCGCAGCGCGTCGGTATTATCAGTTCGCCCAGCGGCGCGGTTATCCGCGACATTATCAGCGTATGGACTCGCCGCGCCCCGCAGCTATCGCTAACGCTCATCCCCACTGCCGTACAAGGCGAACAGGCCGCCGCGCAGATTGTTAATGCCTTGCAAATGGCTGCACTATGTCATTTTGACGCGCTGATTGTGGCGCGTGGCGGTGGCTCGCTGGAGGATTTGTGGCCCTTTAATGAAGAGGAGGTGGTGCGTGCGGTCGCCGCCTGCCCGCTGCCGATTATTAGCGCGGTCGGTCATGAAACCGATGTCACGCTGTGCGATTTTGCCGCCGATGTGCGTGCGCCCACGCCCTCTGCCGCCGCCGAACTGCTCGCGCCGGATAACAGCGAACTCATACGGCGCGTGAACACCCTCGCGAGCCGCCTGCATCTGCGCCTGCAGCAAAAGCTTTCCCAAGGACGCTTGCAGCTTGAGGGCATCCGATGCCGTCTGCGTCATCCTGGCGAACGGTTACGGCAACAAGCGCAGCGTTTGGATGACCTCGATATACGCCTTGCCCGCGCCTTGGCCGCCGTGCAGCAGCGCCATTATCAACAGCACTCGCAGCTTTCCCGGCGCCTCGCCGCGCAGCACCCCGGCCAGCGCTGCAAACTGCTACGCCAGCGCCTCGATGAGCTTAAAAGAAGGCTTAGCCAAAGCCAAACCACGCGCCTTAATCAGGCTCGCCAACAGATCAGCGCCTTGGCACAGCAGCTTCATCTGGTCAGCCCGCTCTCGACCTTAAGTCGCGGCTACAGCATCTTGCTCGATGAACAGGGCAAGGTACTGCGCCGCGCCCAAGATACCGCGCCCGGGCAAAGCCTTCAGGCACGGCTTGACGAAGGGAGTCTTAAGTTGCTGGTGCAAGCCTGTGATTAAATCGTTTATCCGGCGGCAACAAACAGGTATGATTACGCCCCGCCGTGCTGTCTGCTTTAAAGCCACCCATGCCTGCCATGACCCAAAACGCCCAAGCGGGCTGCCCCTCTTCTGCTGACACTGCCCCGCCGCTTCGCGTCAATGTGGAGCAAGCCTTGTTGCGTTACTTTGCCCATCTGGACGGGCAAAACGCTTGCGGCCTGTATGACTTGGTGCTGGCCGAAGTCGAAGCGCCGCTTTTGGAAGTCACCCTCGCCTATGTGCAAGGCAATCAGAGCCGAGCCGCCGAACTCTTAGGTCTTAATCGCGGCACCTTGCGCAAGAAACTTAAGCAATACGATTTACTGTAACCCTGCCGGAAACCTTTGATGACCTCTTCCCGCCTGCCCATCCGCCGCGCTTTGCTCAGCGTTTCTGACAAAAGCGGCATTGTCCCGTTTGCTCAAGAGCTTGTCGCTTTAGGCGTTGAACTGCTCTCCACCGGCGGCACCTTTGCCCTGCTGAAAAAAGAAGGCATTCGCGTCACTGAAGTCGCCGATTACACCGGCTTTCCCGAAATGATGGGCGGACGGGTAAAAACCCTGCACCCGAAAATCCACGGTGGCCTGCTCGGTCGGCGCGGCGAAGATGACGCGGTGATGGCGCAGCACGGCATTGAGCCGATTGATTTGGTGGTGGTCAACCTCTACCCCTTTGCCGAAGTGACCAAGAAGGACGATTGCAGCCTCGCGCATGCCATCGAGAATATCGATATCGGCGGGCCATCCATGCTGCGCAGCGCCGCCAAAAACCATCAGTCAGTCGCCGTTTTGGTGCGTTCTGCGGACTATGGCGGCGTTATTGATGCCCTTAAACAAGGCGGGCTGACCCAAGCCATGCGCTTTGATTTAGCGGTTCGCGCCTTTGAGCACTGCGCCGCCTATGACAGTGGCATTGCCAACTATTTGGGCGCTCGCTTACCCGCGCAGCAACCCTTTGCGCGTACCTTTAACGCGCAGTGGCATAAATCCTTAGATTTGCGCTACGGCGAAAATCCGCACCAGCAGGCCGCTTTTTATAGCGAAGCGCAGCCGCCAGCGGGCAGCATCAGCGTTGCCCGGCAGCGCCAAGGCAAGGCACTGTCCTACAACAATATTGCCGATGGCGATGCGGCGCTTGAATGCGTCAAATGTTTTGACCTGCCCGCCTGTGTGATTGTTAAGCACGCCAATCCATGCGGCGTGGCACAAACGGAGGAGGGACTCTGTGAGGCTTATCTTCGCGCCTTTAACGCCGATAGCGAATCGGCTTTTGGCGGCATTATCGCCTTTAACCGTGAACTGGACGGCAAAACCGCACAAGCCATCCTTGAACGCCAATTTGTTGAAGTCATCATTGCGCCTTCGGCCAGTGAAGAAGCGCTGACCGTACTCGCCAGCAAACCCAATATCCGCCTGCTCGAATGCGGCACCTGGGATAAACCGGCGCAGTCCTTGGAACTGAAAAAAGTCAGTGGCGGCCTATTAGTACAAACCGCCGATATTTGCGCCGATGAGCAGCAAAACGTCGTCACTACGCGTGCACCCAGCGAGCAGGAACGTGCCGACCTGCTGTTTGCCTGGAAGGTCGCAAAATTCGTTAAATCCAACGCCGTGGTCTACGCCAAAGACGGGCAGACGCTCGGTATCGGTGCCGGGCAAACCAGCCGCGTGGGTTCCGCGCGCATTGCTGGCGAACGCGCAGCCTTAGCCGGACTTTCACTCAAAGGCGCGGTAATGGCATCGGACGCCTTTTTGCCCTTTGCCGATGGTATAGAACGCGCCGCCGAACAGGGCATCAGTGCGGTTATCCAGCCCGGCGGCTCAATGCGTGACAACGAAGTGATTGCCGCCGCCAATGCCCATCAAATCGCCATGCTGTTTACCGGCGTTCGCCACTTCCGCCACTGAATTTAGGTTTTTCCATGAATATTCTGATTATCGGCAGCGGCGGACGTGAGCACGCGCTGGCATGGAAAATCGCCCAAGACGGGCGCGTATCGCAAGTCTTTGTCGCCCCTGGCAATGCCGGTACGGCGAGCGAGGCCAAATGCCGCAATATCGCCATCGACGTGCTGGCCATTGAACAATTGGCCGATTTTGCGCAGCAAAACCAAGTGGCGCTAACCCTAGTCGGCCCGGAAGCACCGTTGGTCGCAGGCCTGGTGGATTTATTCCAATCACGCGGCCTGCCCATCTTCGGGCCTACCGCCGCCGCCGCGCAGCTTGAAGGCTCCAAAGCCTTCGCCAAGGATTTCTTAAGCCGTCATCAGATTCCCACCGCCTTTTATCAGGTCTTTACCGAGACAGAAGCCGCGCTCGCTTATGTGCGCGAGCAAGGTGCGCCCATCGTGATTAAGGCCGACGGCCTTGCTGCGGGCAAAGGCGTTATCGTCGCCATGACGTTAAGCGAGGCCGAAGCCGCCGTACGCGATATGTTGCAAAGCAATCGCTTTGGGCAAGCGGGCGCACGGGTGGTGATTGAAGAATTTTTATCCGGCGAAGAAGCCAGCTTTATCGTCATGGCCGACGGCACAACCGCCCTGCCCTTCGCCAGCAGCCAAGACCACAAACGCGCCTTTGACGGCGACCTGGGCCCGAATACCGGCGGCATGGGCGCGTACTCGCCCGCCCCGGTAGTGACAGCCGCCGTCACGCAGCGCGTGATGGACGAAATCATCCGCCCCACGCTTGCCGCAATGGCCAAAGACGGCCATCCCTACCGCGGCTTTCTCTACGCCGGTTTAATGATTGACGAGAGCGGCGCGGCCAAAGTCATCGAATACAACTGCCGCTTGGGCGACCCGGAAACCCAGCCGTTACTGATGCGCCTTGACAGCTCACTGCTCGACTTGGTGCAAGCCGCACTGGACGGGCGCCTGGATCAAGTACAGGCGCAGTGGAACCCGCAGCCCGCCTTGGGCGTAGTGCTGGCCGCCCAAGGCTACCCGGGCGACTACGCCAAAGGTGGTTTGATCGAGGGCTTAGATAACGCCGTGTGCGAAAACGGCAAAGTCTTCCACGCCGGTACGGCTTTAAAAGACGGCAAAGTCTGCATTAACGGCGGCCGCGTACTCTGCGCCACCGCCTTGGGTGAAAACGTCGCGGCTGCCCAGCAAAACGCTTACCAACTCGCCAGCCATATCCAGAGCACTGAGCTGTTCTGCCGTAAAGACATTGGCCTACGCGCCATAACCCGCGAGCAAAGCCACTAAAAAACCCCTCTCCCACCCAGCCTGCCCTTTATTTTCGTTCTTCCGTCGCGAGGACAACGCGCAGCGTTGCAGGAGCAGGCTTGGCTGTGGCCGCAGCCATCGTATTCTATCGACCGATACGTGCGATGCGTGAACGGCCGCTGAGTGCATAAAGACGGCACTCGACCTTGGGCTAGCCCACCCACTGGCTACGAAAAGGCGGCGCTTCATCAGTAAAAACCACTCAACCACTCGTCCGGTAAAACCGGACTATGACATTGGCGGACTGGCGCGACAGCAAAATCGATATTTGTCAGATAAAAAAGTCTAATTTCTACAGGGTAGCCCGCCCTTAACCTCGCCGACCATTTTGTTAACGCCAACAAAAAAGGTTTACGCCCCTTCCCAAACACCCCCATCTATCCCCAATCAAAATCCGCTCACTCCATGTCGGAAACGTTCATTTTTAGCCACTTTTCTTCATTCTTAATATTGCTCACATCAAACTCTAACTTTCTGATTTTCAGCTCTTTCCTAGCCTTTTTCTGTTTATTTCCCCTATGACAAATAAAGCACCCAGGGTAATCAGGTGAAGAGCGTCGTTCTCATTCGTGTCGTCTTAAACACGCAGGCGACTACCTGATCGCATGCTCCTATCCTACATGTTGAGTCGTCCAATACGATTAAATGAGAAATAATCCTATCTACTAGCGCTTTTCCCCACGAATGGAGCATAAAGAATCGCCTCACCTGATTGCCCTGATAAACCACCTCTCACATATTGACAGGAAGCCCGCAAACCCGTTTAATGCGCTCCCTCGTTAGACACGCCCAGGTAGCTCAGTCGGTAGAGCAGGGGATTGAAAATCCCCGTGTCGGCGGTTCGATTCCGTCCCTGGGCACCAAAACATATTAAAAAATCAATAAGTTAAAGAATTTTTGGCTTGCTCAATTTTCCCTGCACCCACTTAAGCGCTACTTGCCCAATCGCGCAGCTTCATATGCTGCTTCGCTATTCGTCTTCGGTCAGCTTCTATTGCGAAGCTTTGCGCCAGTTGGTCAGCGTCTGCAAGCAAGTGGGCAAGCACGGCGGCGCGGGTTTGTTCTGCTTTGCAGCCTGCGGCAGTGGGGATTTATACCAGCGGGACGATGGGCGTATTGCTGGGCGAGGTCGTGCAGGCGGTTGTCAAAAGCAGTGCGCTCAGCAGAGGCCACGGCTTCCAGTTGTTTTTCAGTGTCACGGGTTAGCGCCTCCATTTGTGCATATAGGGCTTGTTCTTGCCGTCTCCAGCGCTTCGTTTAGCGCTTGTGTGTAGCGCTGCTGCAGTTTGGCGGCCTGGTCGCACCACTTGTAGCCTAGACCCCCGCAGCGCCACGAAGCCATTACTCGTCTTGCCCGAAAGCTGGAAATTTTGGATTTGGCGCGAACCATTGGGCATAAAGATTTGCACTCACTCATGATTGATTACAACGCGACCGCTTCTGAAATTGCCGGACGGCTGGGTTGACGACCTCGCGCCTTTGGTTTGGGTAGCTTCCCCTTGTTTTGTTTCGCCCAGCGGATAACGTCCGCGGCAAACCAGCGCCTCGCTGCCCGCTTGCCTGTAGCACAAGGTTGTATGGCTTCTGGGAACCCTGGCCGGACAACACGTTCTACTGTAACGGTAGATAATTTTAGATAAAGACGGCAAGCCGGTTTTGGACGAACAGGGCGAAACCGTCAAAGAGACGGTCAAACTGATACGGCCGAAAAACTTTCAAGCGCACCTGTTTAATATCGAGCAAATCGATAACCACAATCTGCCGCCACTGCCATCAAAAAGCAGCAAGCAAACTGGAACCCGATCGCCCGCGCCGAGCAGATTTTGACCGCATCCGGCGCAAACATAGGCCATCAGCCGGGCAACCGCGCGTTTTATCATCCGGAAAACAACCGCATCAGCTTGCCCGAGAAAAGCCAGTTCGAAAGCGCCGAAGGCTACTACGACACCGCGCTGCACGAGTTAGGCCATTGGACAGGCTACGAAAGCCGCCTAAACCGCGATCTCAAGCATAGCTTTGGCAGCCAGGGCTACGCCAAAGAAGAATTAAGAGCCGAAATCGCCTCGATGATGCTGGCAGGCGAAATAGGCATTGCCCACGACAGCGAACAAAACGCCGCCTATGTTGGGGCATGGATAAAAGTTCTTAAAGACGACCCACAGGAAATCTACCGCGCCGCCAAGGATGCCGAGCAAATCCAACGTTATGTTTTGGGTTTGGAACAAAAACAGCAGCTTGCACAGGAGCAAGAACAGCAGGAGCCACAAACCCAAACCACAACAGAGGCACAAATACAGCCGCAGCCGGCAGCGGAACCTGCCAAACGCCAATATCTGGCAGAGCCCTTTGAGCGCAAAGACGAAGCCAAAGCTGCCGGAGCGCGTTGGGATAAGGCGGCAAAGGCTTGGTATGCCGGGCCGCAGGCGGATATGGAAAAGTTGGCCAAATTCAAAGCGGACAATATCGCCATCCAGCAAGAGCTACCCATCCGCCCGCAAGAAGAGTTTGCCGCCGCCAGGCGCAGCATTGGCCTGGTGGTGGACGGCGAGCATCCGATTATGGACGGCAAGTCCCATCGGGTTGCGGTAGAGGGCGGCAAAAAAGGCGCAAAAGACGGTTTTTATGTGGCGCATCTGGACGGCAGACCGGCAGGCAGCATCAGCAACAACCGCACCGGCGCG
>NZ_LSZO01000176.1 GCF_001580025.1 Ventosimonas gracilis
AGGTTGTACACATTGGCTGCATGCTGCGCCTAGTCTGGCGAAATTTTGAGCAGCAGCGCGGCTCGCGTTTGAAGCGGGAGCAGACCCTAGAGTTTATCCCCACGAAGTTCGGCAACCGCCGCGTGCAAGGCTCTTGGCGTGGCGGCTTCTGGCGCTATGGGTTTACCCACAACAATATTGATTCTTGATAATACGCGGCGGAAAAAACCGCGTTTAGGGTCGCGGCTAAAGTAACTGCCCCATAATCCTTGCAAGGCGACCGGCACAACCGGCACCGGATTTTCTTGCAAGATGCGCGTTACACCACCTTGAAACGGGTTTAATTCACCATCTGTCGTTAATTTACCTTCCGGAAAGATGCAAACCAATTCACCGTTCTTTAGATACTCGTCAATCTTTTTAAAGGCGGCTTCATAAATGGCCATATCTTCACTGCGTCCGGCAATCGGGATGCAACCGGCAACCCGTGCAATAAAGTTAAGCACCGGCAGGTTATAGAGCTTCCAATACATGACAAAACGGGTATGACGGCGCAATGCACCGCCCAGCAAGACCACATCGATAAAAGAAACATGATTGCATACCATTAAGGTACCGCCTTCTTGCGGGATATGCTCAAAGCCTTGATGACGCACGCGGTACATGCTGTGACCGATTAACCAGACGATAAAGCGCATGGTAAATTCGGGCACTATTTTAAAGATATAGGTGTTGACGGCGATATTCATCAAAGCCAACACTAAAAATAATTGCGGAATGGAAAGCCCAGCTTTGGTTAATAACAACATGGCAACCAGCGCGGCAATCACCATAAACAGTGCATTTAAAATATTGTTGGCCGCAATTACCCGCGCGCGTTCATTTTCTGGCGTGCGTGATTGGATTAAAGCGTACAGTGGCACAATATAAAGACCGCCAAACAGACCTATGCCTAAAATGGAAAATAATACCCACCAGCTATGGGAATAAGCCAAAATTTCAAGCCAGTTTTGTTGGCTGGCGGATGTGACTAAATCCGGTGAATTCCACCACAGCAGCAGGCCAAAGAAGGTCAGTCCCAGTGAACCAAAAGGTACCAGGCCGATTTCTATCTGCCTACCAGATAGCTTTTCACAGAGCATCGAACCTAAGCCAATGCCAACAGAAAATACGGTAAGAATTAACGTAGCAACGCTTTCATCACCGCCTAAAAAATCCTTGCTGTATTCTGGAATTTGCGTGAGATAAGTGACACCCACAAACCAAAACCAAGAACTACCAATCAGTGAACGTGATACGGCTGGTGTTTGCCCAAGCCCGCGCCTTAAAGTCGCCCAAGTTTCAACGGGAATATTAAGGCTTAGTTTAAGCTGCGGTAATGCGGCGGCGGCTGATGGAATAAATCGACTGCTAAAGTAACCCAGCAAAGCAACGGCTAGCACACAAAAGGCGGTGACTTGCGCCCAATAATCGGTGCCTGCCAGTATCAATCCGGCGCCAATAGTGCCGCCTAAAATAGCAAGAAAAGTACCCAGTTCCACCAAGGCATTACCACCTATCAACTCTTCATTATGCAAGGTTTGCGGCAAGATGGAGTATTTAACCGGACCAAATAATGCTGATTGCAAGCCCATACAAAACAGTACAGACAACAGCAGATAAAGATTATTAAATAAAAAACCAGCCGCGCCGCCCAGCATGATCAGCACTTCGGATAATTTAAGCGCGCGTATTAACTTGTCTTTGGCAAATTTTTCGCCGAACTGCCCGCCTAATGCAGAAAACAAGAAAAATGGCAGAATAAATAATAAAGCACAAAGATTAATCAGCAGCGTACTGCTGCCTTGCGCATCGTCGCTGATATTCAGCTTGTATAAAATCGCCAATATCAACGCTTGTTTAAAGATATTGTCATTTAATGCACCGAGTGATTGGGTCAAGAAAAACGGTAAAAATCGGCGCGATTTAAGCAAGGCAAATTGTGAAGGCTCTTTCATCTATCTTCTCCTTGATTTTATCTAATATGAATAACGCGCAATGCTTTGCGGTAATGTCCAAAAGGCATAAGTTGCCAGCCAAAAGAGCGCCAAAGGCAACAGTATCTGCCAAAAACGCGCGGGCAATGCAGGCAGTGGCGAGCGATATTGTACGAAAGCCAAAGCGCCCGCACAGAAAACGCCGCTCAGTAATACGCCCGCGATAATATCGGTTGGCCAATGCACACCCAAATACACCCGCGAACAGGCAATAAAAAGCACCGGCAGGCTGGCAAGCAGCAGCCAAACCAAGCGCCAGCGCGGCGGTTGGCCGCGTCCGGCCAAGACGGCAAGACAGCCATAAAAGGCCATCGATGAGGCGCTGTGTCCACTTGGCAGGCTAAAACTGCTTAACGGTTGCAGTAACAGATCGGGACGGGCGCGTTGTATTAACTGTTTAAGCAGTTCGCTCGCAACGGCGGTGCCAAGCAACGCTGCGGCTGAAAAGCAAAATGCCCGCCATTGCTTAAACAACAGCAAGACGGTTATCAACAATAGGCCGATAACGATTTGGCAAAGGCTATTGCCCAAACCGGTTATCAGGATGGCAGCAGTATCTAGCGTTTTGCTGCGATGGGCCTGTATCAGGTTCATCAATCCATTGTCGAGCGATTGCAGGTGTGAAAAGCCTAAAGATAAAGTGATCAATGCCAGCAGACAAAGTCCGGCGGTAATCAAGCTGCTGTGGCGCAATCCGCGCTGACTGCTGTAGAGGCTGATGGCAAGCAATAAGCCAAGTGACGCCAGCAACAGGGCGGCATCACGCCAAAAACCGTCAGGCAACGGCAGGCGCAATGCCGCACCGGTTGCCCAGCCGGGTAAAAGATAGGCAATCGACCAACCGGTGCCAGCCAGCAGGCTGATCAGTGCAAAGCGCCAAAATGGCATGCGCAGCATGCCCGCAACCATCGGCAACAGTGGGCGCAGCGGGCCGATATAGCGACCTATCAGCAGACTTACCGCACCAAAGCGCTGGAAATAGCGTTCAGTGCTGGCCAGCCACTGCGGATGCGTGCGCAGCCCGGGTAGCTGGCCGATCCGGTGTTTAAAGCGAAAGCCCAACCCATAGGAGAGCAAATCACCCAGCAGTCCACCTAAAAACCCCAGTAGCAATGTTTCGCCTAATCCAAGCGCCCCGCTGCCCGCCATCACCGCAATGGCAAATAGCAGCACAGTGCCAGGCATCAGCAACCCGACAATCGCCAGGCATTCCGCGCAGGCGACGATAAAAAGCGCAAGTCCCAGCCACTGTGGATGCGCCTCAAGCCAGACGGAAGCGGTAGTTAAAAAGTCGCCCACGAGCCTTCCTTTTCAGTCAGTAACCAATAATCGCGCCCTTCAAGCTGGCCGAGACGCAGTGGATTTTTTGTGCAGTGGCGAGCGTAGGCTGCATCAACAAAGCGATAGGGCAAATCCTCATCACGCCCTATGGGAATGCCAAGACGGCGGGTTTGGATAATTTGTTTGGGCGGCGGCGCTTGTTCCAGATGCAGCCGCTCGTTTAAGCGTTTGGCATTCCAATCCGGTACTTTTAAGCCAAGGCTTTTGCACAACAACGTTTGCCCTGCGCAAAGTTTTTCCGCTGCACGGATCCTGCCCTGCTTATCGGGATTAAGCTGCTGCATGCGCTGCAAGCTCGCCTCGCCAGAAATTTCGTCCAGCACCGGATAAGCGGATTTAATCAACACAGCATTGCCTTCACCCTGCGCGCTGAAATTAAGCGAATCACCGCCGCGAGCGTAGTACATATATATAGTGCCGGGCGGCATAAACAGGGCGCGGCGGTTATGGGTAAAGCCCAGCGAAGCATGACTGCCTTTTTCGTTTTTGTAATAGCTTTCCGTCTCAATAATCCGTGCGGCAAGCCACAATCCCTCTGTCCGATGGCGGATGATTTTGCCCAGCAAAGCACAGGCAAGCGACTGCGCGTCGCGGGCAAAAAAATCTTCGCTAAGTAAAATAACTTGAGTACTGGGCAAGGCTTTTTCTGTCTCAATGACTGGGGCGCTCTTTTAACACATGCGAGTAAATCTTGCCGCCTTTCCCCAGGCGAAGCAGGGCGTTAAACTGCCCGCTTTTGTCATTCGCGCGGAGTAGCCATGCGCAAAGATAAACATCAGGTAATAGGCGAGGCAATGACCGATGAGCAGGTTCGCTCGTTTCTTGCGCCAGAGCCTATGGACGCTACGCCCCCTGCCCTGCATAAGTTGGTTAAAGCCTATCGTGGTTTGCGGCTTGAGGATTTTGCCCGTTTTGTCGATTTTTTTGTCGAGGCCGGGTACGACCTTGCCGCCAAGGATAAAAGCGGGCGTGACTTTATCGCTCTGATAGCCGACCAGCGCGGTGCAGCGCCTTATATTGAGGTGGTGCAGGCCGCCTTGGCGCAGCACTAAAAGCACTTCGATTAAAATCTCTTGTCTACCAATCCTTCGCGCTTTGTGTTGCTGGCCGCCTTGCTGCTGGCGGCCGTTAATTTGCGTCCGGCGATTACTTCGCTGTCACCGGTGATTGAGCGAATTGCCGAAGAGCTTTCCTTAAGCCGCGGCCTTATCAGCCTAACTACGGCGCTACCGGTACTGTGCATGGGATTGCTTGCACCGCTCGCGCCACGGCTGGCGTTGCGCTTTGGATTGGTGCGCACGGTGCTTTGCTGTCTGCTTTTGATCAGTTTGGCGCTGCTGCTTCGCCTCGCTTCGCATATTCCACTGGTACTGATTGGCACGGCATTACTGGCAGGCAGTGCGATTGCTGTCGCCGGACCCTTGCTTTCCGGTTTTATCAAGCAGCATTTTGCCTGGCAAAACGGCGGCATTTTGGCGGCATTCTCGCTCGCCATGGCGATAGGCGGTGCCAGTGGTGCGGTGTTGGGTTTGCCGGTGACACATTTACTTAGCAATGATTGGACGCTGGGCTTAAGCTTTTGGGCAATACCTGCCCTGCTCGCTGCGCTGCTTTGGTTTCGTTTGCCGAACACAAGGCCAGAAACCGGCGCACAGAGCGCTTCACTGCCTTGGCACTCAGGCCGTGCCTGGCTGATTACCGGCTTTTTTGCCGTACAGGCCGGATTGTTCTATGCCTTGGCGACTTGGCTTTTGGCACGTTATTTGGAAGTGGGTTTCAGCGATTTACGCATCCATTTTTTATTTGATGCCTTTATGTTGGTATCCCTGCCGAGTGCTTGGGTTTTGCCTTGGCTGGCGCAACGGCTAAACGCACACTACCCATTGCTTTTAGTGTCTGCGCTCTGTTCATTATTGTGCCTTGTTTTCATTACTTTTTTCCCGCTGCTGTGGCCGGAGCTGTTTGCTTTGCTGCTGGGCTTTGGCTTGAGCGGCTCGTTTGCGCTGTCCTTGGTGTTGCCTTTGCATGAAGCGCACAGTCCGCTTGAAGTCAGCCGATTAAGTGCAATGATGCTCTGCGCAGGCTACAGTTTGGGCAGTCTTACGCCAATCCTGCTGGGTATCGGGCGCGACCTGTTCGGCAACTACCAAATGCCTTTTCTGCTGTTATGTCTGTTCGCCCTGCTGCTAAGCGCTCTTGCAGCGGCCTTGCAGCCAAGAAAACACTAACCCTGAGCCATTTTTATGCTTGAACTGTTAGCACAACAAAATGCCTGGCTGCTTGCCGGTCTTGCACTGGCGCTCGCCTTTGTGTTGTTTTTTGAATTTATCAACGGCTTTCACGATACCGCCAACGCCGTGGCTACGGTGATTTATACCAAGGCCATGTCCGCACATACGGCGGTTATCCTCTCCGGTATTTTTAACTTTTTGGGCGTTTTGTTGGGCGGCGTGGGTGTGGCTTATGCCATTGTGCATCTGCTGCCGGTGGAGCTGCTGATCAACGTCAATAGCGCGCAAGGGCTGATCATGGTGTTTGCCCTGCTGGCGGCGGCCATTACCTGGAATTTGGGTACTTGGTACTTTGGTATTCCGGCCTCCAGCTCGCATACCTTAATTGGCGCGATTTTGGGCGTGGGCATTGGCAATGCGTTGATTAGTGATATTTCGCTGATGGATGGGGTGAACTGGTCTAAAGCCATTGAAATCGCCATCTCGCTGGTGATTTCACCGGTGGCCGGGTTTATCGTCGCCGCCCTTTTGCTACTGGCACTTAAACGCTGGCTGCCGCTTTCCAAAATGCATATCACGCCGGAGCGGCGCAAAGAGAGCAAAGGCAAAAAGCACCCACCGTTTCGCAATCGTTTGGTACTGGTCGCCTCGGCGCTGGCAGTCAGTTTTGTGCACGGCTCCAACGATGGGCAAAAAGGTATCGGGCTTATCATGTTGGTGCTGATTGGTATTGTGCCGGGCCTGTTTGTGCTGGATTTGGGCAGCACCCGCTATCAGATAGAGCGCACTCGCGATGCAGCGGCCTATCTCAATCAGCTTTATCAAAGCAATAAAGAAGCGCTGGGCGACTATCTGGCACTCGGCAAGCAGAGCCAGGCCAACGAGCCGCTGGCGCTACTGCGCTGCGAGCCCAAACAGACCGAAGCCACTATTGCGGCACTAAGGAACGAGCTAAAAGGCGTAGGCGATTACGCCGAGCTTTCCGCCGAAAAACGCATTGAAGTGCGCCGCTATTTGCTCTGCCTTGACGATACCGCCAAAAAAGTAGGCAAACTGGGTCTATTGCCTCATCGTGAACAGTCTGACCTTAACCGTCTGCGCAAGGATCTAACCGGCACCACCGAATACGCGCCGTTTTGGGTCATCCTCGCGGTCGCACTGGCACTCGGTATCGGCACCATGGTCGGCTGGAAGCGCGTGGTATTAACGGTTGGCGAGAAAATCGGCAAGCGCGGCATGACCTACGCGCAAGGCATGGCCGCACAAATTACTGCCGCCTTTGCCATTGGCGTGGCCAACCTGTTCAGCCTGCCGGTTTCCACCACCCATGTGCTGTCCTCCGGTATTGCCGGAACCATGATTGCCAATCGCAGCGGTCTGCAAGGCGGCACTGTGCGCAATATTCTGCTGGCTTGGTTATTAACGCTGCCTATTGCTACGCTGCTGGCGGTTTTTCTTTACTGGTTTGCCACGCTTTTTGTGGGTTAATTTGTCGGTTAATGGTTGGCTAATACAGTGAAGCTATTGATTAGCGGCGGCTGCGGCTTTATTGGTTCGGCGCTTATCCGCTATTTATTGGCCAATACCGCGCATTCCGTCGTTAATCTGGATAAATTAACCTACGCTGCCAATCCAGCGGCGCTTGCTGATTTTAATCAGCATCCAAACTATTGTTTTATCAAACAGGATATTGGCTATCCACTGGGTCAGTTATTTTTTCAGCATCAGCCGGATGCGATTATTCATCTGGCGGCAGAAACCCATGTCGATAACTCTTTAAAGCAACCTGATTTATTTATTAAGACTAATATCAATGGCACAGCCAACTTGTTGCAAGGGGCACGTTATTATTGGCAAGGTCTTGATCACGAACGTAAAGCACGCTTTCGCCTGCTGCAAGTCTCTACCGACGAAGTCTTTGGCGATTGGGCCGGCCGTCAATTAAAAGCCAGCGAAACCAGCCCATACGCCCCCAGCTCGCCTTACGCCGCGAGTAAAGCCGCCGCCGACCACCTCGCCAGGGCCTGGCAGCGCAGTTTTGGCCTGCCGATTATTATCAGCCACAGCAGCAATAACTACGGCCCGTGGCAGCACGCGGAAAAACTGATTCCGCGCTGTATTAGCCAGGCTTTACAGGGCAAGCCGTTGCCGATTTACGGCAATGGCAAAGCCATCCGCGATTGGCTTTATGTTAAAGACCACGCCCGCGCCCTAGTTCAAATTATCGAAAAAGGCCGTGTAGGTGAAAGCTACAATATCGGCGCAAACTGCGAAAAAACCACCTTGGCCGTGGTAAACGCCATTTGCCAAGCACTGGAAAAATTCGCCCCTGAATATTCACCGAATAACCCGCAAGGCTTTGCCGGTTTGATCAAGTTTATCCAAGACCGCCCAGGCCATGATTTACGCTATGCATTAAATGTCGAAAAAATTCAGACCGAGCTGCATTGGCAAGCGCAAGAAAGCTTTAATAGCGGTATCGATAAAACCGTGCAATGGTATTTAAATCAATTGAATACCCAATAAAACTTCAGGCTTTCTTGAGCACCACGATAATACCTTCGGTATAGCTGAAGCCATAACTGTAGCCGGTCGAACCTTTGCCTGAAATACTGCCGGTACCTTGCACAATCATGCTCGCTTTATATTCATATTTATAATCACCCGAAGCGTCATATTTATAACTACCCGAAGTGATTGGCGTGATGGAAAACAGTTCATAGCCTTGTTCCAACCAAGGATTGATGACCTCGTGCATGTCTTGCACCAATGCAAAACCGTCTACGGCAGAGTCGGAATAGCCGGTTATTTCTTGTTGTTGCTCTTTGCGCATTACCGGTTTCTCGCCGCCAAACCAGCCCTTTTTGCTTTCTCCGGTCGGCATTTTAACGGATTTGTTTTTAATAATGGGTTTGCCACTGGTAGGAATAAAAAAGGTCTTAACGAGAGGCATGCTTTTTTCTCTTCTTGAGTTTACCTCTCGCTTATTGCGAGAGGTGGTTCATTCAATCGAATTTATTCCAGTTGCTCCATGATCTCATCGGCAATTTCCGCGTTATGGTGGACGTTTTGCACGTCGTCCAAGTCCTCCAATGCATCGAGCAGGCGCATGACTTTTTGTGCGGTTTCCAGGTCATCAATCGGCGCGGTTACATTGGCGATTTGGGTCACTTCCGCCTCATCCGCTTTAAAACCAGCGGCGCTTAGCGCTTCATTGACTTGATGAAAATCGGCAAAGCTGGTCAGCACCATGGCTCTGCCGTCTTCGGCGATTTCTACATCATCGGCTCCTGCTTCCAGTGCGGCTTCCATCAGCGCGTCTTCGTCCACTGTGTCGGCAAAGCTGATTTGCCCTTTACGTTCAAATAAATAGGCTACCGAACCGTCGGTGCCCAAATTGCCGCCGTATTTGTTAAAGGCGTGGCGCACGCTGGCGGCGGTACGGTTGCGGTTGTCGGTCATGGCCTCGACCAAAATCGCAACACCAGAGGGCGCGTAGCCTTCGTAGGTCAACTCAACCAGATTATCGGCCTCGTTGCTACCCGCGCCGCGAGCAATGGCGCGGTCGATGGTATCGCGCGACATATTGGCCGATAGCGCTTTATCCACGGCAAGGCGAAGGCGCGGGTTATCCGCAGGAACGGGGCCGCCGTGTCTGGCGGCAATGGTTAGCTCGCGGATAACGGTGGTGAATATTTTGGCTTTTTTAGCATCCTGGCGACTTTTGCGATGCTTGATATTGGCCCATTTGGAATGACCGGCCATAGTGGTTTTCTCCTTAAATGCGTTGATGATTAAGCGGCTTGCGGCTGTTCACGCAAGCGAATGTGCAGCTCGCGCAGCGCGGTGCTGTCTACCGTACCGGGAGCCTGGGTCATCAGACAGGCGGCGCTTTGCGTTTTCGGGAAGGCAATCACCTCGCGGATGGAATCCGCCCCGCTCATCAGCATCACTAATCGATCCAGCCCCAACGCCAGTCCGCCGTGCGGCGGCGCGCCGTATTTAAGTGCATCGAGCAGAAAGCCGAATTTGGCTTGTTGTTCGTCTTGATCGATACCCAGCACGCTAAACACCGCTTGTTGCATGGCGCGCTGGTGAATGCGGATGGAACCGCCGCCGAGCTCCAAGCCGTTAAGCACGATATCGTAGGCACGGGACAGCGCTGCCAATGGGTTTTCCGCCAAGGCTTCGGCGCTGCATGAGGGCGCGGTAAAAGGATGGTGCAATGCCGCTAATCTTCCGTCATCGCCCGCTTCAAACATGGGGAAATCCACCACCCAAAGCGGTGCCCAATCGGCCGTTAGCAGATTGAAATCATGGCCGATACGCACGCGCAGCGCACCCAGTGCATCGCAAACCACTTTGGCTTTATCGGCGCCAAAGAACAGAATGTCGCCGTCCTGTGCGCCGCTTCTTTGCAAAATCGCTTGCAAGCGGTCTTCTGGAATAAATTTAACGATGGGCGACTGCAAACCTTCTGCGCCTTTGGCAAGCTCGTTGACCTTGATCCAGGCCAAGCCTTTAGCACCAAAGCCGCTGACAAAGCGGGTGTAATCGTCAATCTGGCTGCGCGGCATAGCGGCGCCACCCGGCACGCGCAGCAAAGCAACCCGCCCGGCCGGGTCGTTGGCGGGACCTGCAAAGACTTTAAATTCCACGGATTGCAGCAAATCGGCAATATCAATCAGCTCCAGCGGGATACGCAAATCCGGCTTATCCGAACCAAAGCGGCGCATGGCCTCGTTATAAGTCATGCGCGGGAACTCGCCCAGCTCTACTCTCAAGACTTTTTGGAACAGGCGGCGAATCATTTGCTCGCTTAAGTCCATAATCTCGGCTTCACCTAAAAAGCTGGTTTCAATATCCACTTGGGTGAATTCCGGCTGGCGGTCGGCGCGTAAATCTTCGTCACGGAAACATTTGGCAATCTGATAATAGCGGTCGATACCTGAGACCATCAAAAGCTGCTTAAACAGTTGCGGCGACTGCGGCAGGGCAAAAAAGCTGCCCGCGTGGGTGCGACTTGGCACGAGATAATCGCGTGCGCCTTCCGGCGTGGCACGAGTCAAAATCGGCGTTTCTACGTCGAGAAAACCGGTATCGTCCAGATAGCGGCGCAGTTCTGAGGTAATCCTTGCGCGCAGTTTTAATTTTTCTGCCATTTCTGGACGGCGCAGGTCAAGAAAACGGTAGCGCAGACGGGTTTCTTCGCCGACTTCGGCATAATCATCCAAGGGGAACGGCGGCGTTTCGGCGGCGTTTAGTACCTCAATAGACAGCCCTAAAACCTCCACTTCACCGCTTTTGATATTGGGATTAACCGTGCCTTCCGGGCGAATACGCACCTTGCCGTGGATTTTGACCACGTATTCACTGCGCACTTTATCAGCCTGCTCAAACAGCACGGCATTGTCCGGTTCAAACACCACTTGCGCCAAACCCTCACGGTCACGAATATCGAGAAACAGCACGCGGCTGTGCTCGCGGCGGCGATGTACCCAGCCGCAAAGTGTAATTTTTTGTCCATCAAGGCTTTTATTCAACTGGCCGCAATAGTGGCTGCGCGTCATAATAGGGGTCTCTAACACAAAGGAGGGTGTGCGGCCAAAGCGGCAACGCATTGCAAAAAGGGCGATTATATAGGCTTAATCCCCTCCCGCAAAAACCAAGGAGTATGTCATGGAAATTAATTTAGGAATCGCTGAAGCGGATCGCGCTGCCATCGCTGAGGGACTGTCCCGTCTTTTGGCCGATACCTACACGCTGTATCTGAAAACCCACAATTTTCACTGGAACGTCACCGGCCCCATGTTCAACACACTGCATCTGATGTTTGAAGGGCAGTACAACGAACTCGCGCTCGCCGTGGATGCCATTGCCGAACGCATCCGCGCCTTGGGTTTCCCCGCTCCCGGCAGTTATAGCGCCTATGCCAAGCTCTCATCGATCAAGGAAGCCGAAGCAGTGCCTGCCGCCAGCGAGATGATTCGCCAACTGGTGCAAGGTCAAGAAGCGGTGGTGCGCACCGCGCGCAGCTTGTTTCCGCTACTGGATGCGGTCAGTGATGAACCCACCGCTGACCTGTTAACCCAGCGTATGCAAATTCACGAAAAAACCGCCTGGATGCTGCGCAGCCTGCTGGACGAATAGATCATCCAAGTCGACGGGGCTATGGATTGCCACACATAAAAAATTGATAAATTGCAGGTTTTTTGGTGAAATTGCCGATTATTTTTGCCTGTTCTTTTGAATGCCTTGCGAACATCTTGGCCTTTTTATCCCCACTTTATGGTTTTATGACATGTTAAAAATCGCTCATCTGTTGATTGGCGTGATTGCCCTGCTGTTGTTTGTTGTCTTTACCTTAAGCGGCTCACTGCCTTGGTCTGCACAAACCGATGCGCTGTATTTGGCGATGTTCGGGCTGATGAACCTTTTGATTGCGCCTTTTTTGCCGAATTGGCACCGTGGTGCTCGCGGATTGTTCCAGCGCATTGCCTGCTCGCTGCTGCTGTTTGCCGGTGCCTTGCAAGGTTTGACGGTCGTGTTGAAAGAGCCGCAACTGTTGGGTCAACCGGTGGTGCTGTTTAGCCTTTTGGCGGCTTTTTTCGGCGTGCTGCTGCACCTGATGGCAAACTTAAAGCTGCTTAAACGCAGGCGTGCCGGTAGCCGTACTTCGACTGAGCGCGAAGTCGGTACGGTGAAATGGTTTAACACCACCAAGGGCTTTGGCTTTATCTCGCGCTCCGATGGTGATGATGTATTTGTGCACTTTCGTGCCATTCGTGGCGAAGGGCACCGTGCTTTGCAGGAAGGCCAGCGCGTAGAGTTCTCGGTTACGCAACACTACAAAGGCTTGCAGGCTGAGGATGTGATCGAGGTTGGATAAAAATCCAGACGTCCTCCAGCAAGCGCAAGCCCAAGACGCGTACGAATGGCTTCAATCTGCTGTGGCGAGTAGGCTTCGGGGGTGAAACGCCCCCAAACCGGCGCAGGCCAAGCCGCGTCGCTGCGTTTTCGTGCAATCACATGCACATGCAGTTGCGCGACTTGGTTGCCGAGCGCGGCGATATTGATTTTGTCCGCGGCGAAACTGTCTTTTAGCGTTTCAGCAAGGCGGGTTGTTTCTTGCCAAAGCTGCGCTTGGTCTTCTTGTGACAATTGAAAGACTTCCGTCACCGCATTACGCCTTGGCACTAAAATAAACCAAGGGTAACGCGCCTCATTCATCAGCAGCAGTTGGCACAGGGGAAAATCGCCAAGCGGCAAGCAATCGGCTGCCAAACGCGGGTCAAGACGGAACATAACAACCTCCATACAGTGCGAAGTGGAGCCATTATGCGCCTCTCTTGCCCTAACTGCTTATATCGCTTGAGCGGCAGGCACAATAATTAAACCGGCGCGTTGGCCATTTTGTACTTTGGCATTGGGGAAGATAATGCGTGCGTTGGCTTCATCGACTTGCCAGCGCATATCGCCGTCTTCGGCAAGCAGGCTGTATTGCTTAAGTGGGCTGAAATTTTCGATGTTATCGCTAAGGTGCAGACGAAAATGATCACTTTGTTTAATAATTTCACGCGAGACGGTAAAAAGCTGCAAGCCGTCTAAAAAAGCGTCAGGCGGATGACTTTCATCGCCTTCAATTAAGCGCTCAATAACCGATTGCAGTTTTTGTAAATTGATCTCTTGGTTTTGCCCGAAGGGGCGGGCTTTGCCCAATTCCAAGGTGATGGCTTCAACGCCCAACTGTGCATAGCTATAGGCGGTAAAGGTGGTTGCCGGACGGTTTTGTAGCAATACCGCACTGATACCGGCGGATTGTAGTCGTTTAAGTTCGGCCCTGCTGTGCAAGCGATTTTCGGCAAAAGGATAAAGCGCAAATTGCTCGATTTTTGAACCGCGAATAGCCGTGTGCAAATCATAATGCAGGGATTTTTTAAGGTTTGCGCCACGAAAAAAATCAGCGGCAAATCGCTCCAAACTAGCCGCTCGTTTGGCTTCAAAACCCTGGCTGTCTTTATGGCGCCCATTAAACAGACGGTTTAAATCCTGCTCGATATAACGCACGCCTTGGCGCATGGCTTGCGGGTTGCCAAAAACTACCAGCAAACGGCAACGCAGCCTAAGCTCGCCCATTAAGATGCGTTTAAGCAGTTGATCGAGCAATTCAACGGGCGCGGTTTCATTACCGTGGATACCGGCGGACAGCAGCAAACTAAGGCCTCGATCATCGCCTGGTGCGGGAGAAAGTTGCAATACACCTTCGCCCAGCCAGTGCAGGCGGATAGCGTTAATAGCCGTCTGCATAGCCTTTAAATCATCGGCGGGTTCTGCCTCATTGCCATAAACTGGCGCGATACCTTGCAGCGTTAACTGCAATAAATCTGCGAGCTTGCTCATGCTCTACCCTTAATCCAATTGAAACGGATAAACCGAAGCCAACTGCAATAGTTGGCTGAGTTCATCCAGAGCCGTGCGGCATTCAATCAGCAATTGCGGATCGGCTAAATCGGCAAAAGTTAAACGGTCGCGGTAATGTTTATTGACCCAAGCGCTAAGTTTTTGATAAAGCGCTTCATTTAAAAGCACCGCCGGATTAACAGCGATAAGTTGGTTTTGCGTTAAAGCCACGCGAAGACGCAAGCAAGCAGGGCCACCACCATTTTGCATGCTTTGTTTAAGGTCAAAGAATTTAACTTCAGCAATCGCGCCATTAGTTTCCAGTAAAGCCGATAGATACTGTGCGACACGAGGGTTTTGTTGACATTCTTCGGGCACAACCAACAACGTACGGCCATCTAGACGGGTTAATAGTTGGCTATTGAATAAATAAGAAGAAACGGCATCGGCCACACTCACCGCCTCTGTGGGTACGCAAAGCGGTTGCAATTTCCCGCCGCTTTGGCTGAGTTTTTCGGCAAGTTCAGCCAGCACTTTTTCGGTGTCTAAAAAAGCCTCTTGGTGATAAAACAAAACTTCACCATTAGCCACGGCGATGACATCGTTATGAAAGACGCCCTGGTCAATCACTGCCGGGTTTTGCTGCGCGTAGACGACCCGGTTTTCTGCTAAACCATGCAGGCGAACAATCGCCTCGCAGGCTTCCAGCGTTTGCCGCGCCGGATAACGGCAAGGCTGTGGGCAGCTTGCGTCAAAGGCGCGGCGTCCGTAGACAAAGAGTTCCACGCCCGGCAGGCCGTAGTCTTTGCACAGGCGGTTGTGATTGGCCGCACCTTCATCAGCAAAGTGCAAAACGGACGGCAGCGCCCGGTGGTGGGCAAACTGCGTTTCGTTTTGAAAAATCGCTTTAAGCAGGCGGCTGGTGGTTTCGTGCTCCAGTGCGCGGTGAAAATGGCTATTTAAGTTGGCGGCGGTGAAGTGCACGCGGCCATCAATAGTGTCTGGCCCGGGACTTACGGTCGCGGCATTGGCCGTCCACATGCTGGCGGCAGAACTGACCGCTGCCAGCACTTTGGGCGCTTGTTTGGCGGCTTGCTCAATCACCCTACGGTCACTGCCGCTAAAACCCAAACGGCGCAAAGTGGCGACCGATGGACGCTCTTGTGGAGCCAATACGCCTTGCACAAAGCCTAAATCGTGCAGCGCCTTCATTTTGGCCAGCCCTTGCAGCGCGCTAACGCGAGGATTGGCGATTTGTTCTTTATTGCTTTGCGAGGCGACATTGCCAAAAGCAAGGCCGCTGTAGTTGTGGGTAGGGCCTACCAAACCATCCAGATTAAGTTCTACCGACGGCATCACAGAGAAACCCCTGGGCTTAGGGCTTTGGGCAGGGAAAGTTGCTCGCTTTCCAAGGAAGCGACCGGAAAGGCGCAGTAATCGGCGGCGTACCAAGCGCTGGCGCGGTGGTTACCGGAGGCACCAATGCCGCCGAAGGGCGAAGCGCTGGCGGCACCTGTTAATGGACGGTTCCAGTTAACGATACCGGCGCGGCTTTGCCGCCAAAACGCTTCAAATTGCTCGCGCGTGCCGCCCAAAAGCCCGGCGGCAAGACCATAACGGGTGGCGTTGGCCTGTGCTACGGCGTGCTCAAAATCGCGGTAACGCGCCACTTGCAGCAATGGGCCGAACCATTCTTCATCGACCCGCTGGTCTTGAGCTATCGGGCTGATGTCGATAATACCCGGCGAAAGCTGCGCTTGACGTGACCCTTGCACCTGCATCGGTAAAATGGCTTCAGCGCCTTGTTCCAGCAATTGCTGCTGCGCCGCCAATAGACCGCTGGCCGCTTGTTCAGAAATCAGCGTCCCGATAAAGGGCTGCGGGTCGTCATCAAAAGCACCGAGTTTCAGTGCGGCGCTGGCCGTTTTCAACCTGTCAAGCAGCGCATCGCCAAACTCACCGATCGGCAGCAGCAGGCGGCGGGCGCAGGTGCAACGCTGTCCGGCGGTAATAAAGGCGGACTGGATAATGCAGTAAACGGCGGCGTCCATATCCTCCATCGGCAGCACAATCAACGGGTTATTACCGCCCATTTCCAGCGCGAGGATTTTTTCCGGCTGACCGGAAAACTGCCGGTGCAGCAAATGACCGGTGCGACTGGAGCCGGTAAACAGCAGTCCGTCGATGTCAGGCTCGGCGGCGAGTGCTTCGCCGGTTTCCCGCGCACCTTGCAGCAGGTTTAAAACACCTTCGGGAAGACCGGCTTCAATCCAGCAGCGCACGGTGAGTTCGGCAACTTTAGGGGTGAGTTCGCTGGGTTTAAACACGACCGTGTTACCGGCCAGCAGTGCAGGCACGATATGCCCGTTCGGTAAATGTCCGGGGAAGTTGTAAGGCCCGAAAACCGCCAGCACGCCATGCGGCTTGTGGCGCAATACGCTCTGTGCATCGGCCAGCTTGCCGTGCTTTTCACCACTGCGCTCGGCCTGGCTTTGGATGGAAATAGCGACTTTCGCCTGCATGCTGGCAACTTCCGTCTGCGCTTCCCACAAGGGTTTGCCGGTTTCTTCGCCGATACAGCGGGCGAGTTCATCCGCATGATTTTTAAGGCAATCGGCAAAGGCTTGCAGCTTTTCGATACGCGCAGGAAGCGCCAAGGCCGCCCAAGCGGGGAAGGCTTTGCGAGCAGCCGCGACCGCCTGGCTCACTTGCTCGCCACTTGCCGCTGCGCCCTGCCAGATAACCTCTGCAGAATAGGGATTAAGCGAGTCAAACGCCCTGCCCTGCCCGTCCTGCCAGTGACCGCCGATAAACTGTGTGCTCATGCTTGCTCCGCTTGTTTGTTGTTTCTTGGGATGGAAAGGCTGACCGCTCGCGCGCTATCGCCGCCTGCAAGGCCAAGTCTTGTGGCCGTCTCGTCGCTTACCCGCAGGCGGCTGCCCTCAATTTGCGCGGGGGCGGCGGTAATGCGGCAGTCCTGCAACTTTCGGTTATGGATAAGGTATTCGGCGGCGTTATCCGCCGGTTTGCCGATGACCAGTTCCAACACGCGGCTTTCACGGATGGCACGTAAATGCTGAACGTCGGCCTCAATCGCAGGTCCGCCGTCGAAAATATCCACATAACCTTGAAAGCCAAAGCCTTCGGCTTTAAGCATGGCGAGCGCGGGTTCCGTGCTGGGATGGACTTTGCCGATAACGGCGCGCGCGGCTTCCGATAAAAAGCAGGTATAGAGCGGGAACTTAGGCATCAGTTCGGCGATAAAAGATTTATTACCGATGCCGGTTAGATAATCGGCCTCGCTAAATTCCATTTTAAAAAAGTGCCGCCCCAAGCTTTCCCAAAAGGGCGACAAGCCGTTTTCATCGGATACGCCACGCATTTCGGCGATCAGCTTTTGGCTGAATAATTCGGCAAATTCGGCGATAAATAAAAATCGCGCCTTCGATAGCAGCCTGCCATTGCTGCCGCTGCGTCCATCCGGGTGCAAAAACAATGAGCAAAGTTCCGAATTGCCGGTTAAATCATTGCCCAAAAATAAAGTGGGGATTTCACGGTGAATATTCAGCGCTTGTGAGGCGCACACGGTAAGACCTACGCGAAAGTTATACCAAGGTTCGCGCAGCCCGACCGCTCCGGCAATCGCCGAGATGCCCTGCACCTCGCCACTGTTATCTTCCAGCACAAACAGGTAATCGGCATCGGCACGCTTTGCCTCGCCGTTAAAGGTTTTGCACGCCCATTCCAGGCGGTGCGAAAGCCTGCCTTCATCGGCGGGTAAAGTGGTTAAGCCCGCACCGGTGCTGGCGGCAAGTCTCATCAAGGCGGGCAAATCAGTGGCAGTAACCGGTCGAACCAGCATGGTTTACATCCTTTATTAGAGCTCTACGGCACGCAGTGGGTCGCCCTCGTTAATGGCGAGCATCTGCAGGGCTTGTGGCGGCAGCAGCAAAGCGCCCGCTTCAGGCGCGGTTTCTACGCACAGGGCGCGAAAGTCGCGCAATTTGCCATTGCAGACCAGATAGGGTTTGGCCGCTGCGGGTGCTGCGCTGTTTTTCGCTAAAAAGCGCTGACTTTGCGCCATTGAACGAATGGCCGTGGTGCGCGCAAGCAGACAGGGACCTGCGGTAAACGGGTCGATATAACGCTCGGTTTCAAAACCTTCGCGGCTCAAAATATCAAAAGAAAGCTGCGCCCCTGGATGCACTTCGCCTATGGCCGCTTGCGCTTCATCCGGCAAAAGCGGCACGTAGAGCGGATAGTGCGGCATCAGTTCGGCCAAAAAGGTGCGGTTTTGTCTAGCACACAGCCGTTCGGCTTCTGCATAACTCGTATCAAAGAAATGACGCCCAACCGCCTCCCAAAACGGCGAACGGCCTTGCTCATCACTAAACCCGACGATTTCGGCCACCAGCGTATCGGCAAAACGTTCCGGGAAACTGGCGGCAAACAGCAGGCGCACGCGGGAAATGAGTTCAGCCTGCGCCGTTTGTGCAAGCGAGGGGTCGATATAAAAACTGGCCAGCAGGCTGCTGCCGGATAAGTCGTGACAGAGCGAGAGCACATGAATGCGATTTGATATCGACAGCGCCCGTGAGGCGTGGACAAAGGTTTCGTTGCGAAAGTTGTAAAACGGCTCACCCGCACCTGCCGTTGCGACTATCGCCGAACAACCGAAAAGCCGCTGGTTTGTGCTGTCTTCAAGAACAAAAAAATAGCTCTCTTCACCGGCAAAGCCTACTTCGGCGGCAAAGGCGGCTTCGGAATCGGCAATTTTTTTGGCGAGCGGCTCGCCGTCATCCGGCAGCGAGGTCACGCCCACCAAGCTGCCCGCAGCCAGCCTCTTGACTTCGGGCAAATCAGAAAGCCGCGCCGGGCGTACGTACAACATGATGGTCAGTCCTGCCTGCTTAGGGTTTTTTCCAACCGCGCCAGTCCTTCATCAATATCCGCATCGGGGATAATCAGGCTCGGTGTAAAGCGCAGCACATCCGGGCCTGCTTGCAGCAGCATCAGCCCGTCTTCGGCAGCGGCTTTGACCAAGTCACGCGCCCTACCCTTCCAGTCTGCCGTAAGCTGCGCACCAATCAATAAGCCCATGCCGCGAATTTCGCTGAATATCCGATATTGTTCAGCCATTTGCTGCAAACGCGCCTTAAACTGCTGGTGCTTGGCTTTAATCCCGCTCAGCACTTCGGGCGTATTGATAATATCCAGCGTCTTGAGGGCAACCGCACAGGCCAGCGGATTGCCGCCGTAAGTGGTGCCATGTGTGCCGACTTTGAGATGCCCGGCAATCTCCGCTTTGGTCAACATGGCACCGATGGGAAAGCCCGCGCCCAAGCTCTTGGCGCTAGTTAAAATATCCGGCGTTACCCCGTAGTGCATGTAGGCGAACAATTCACCACAACGCCCCATACCGCTTTGCACTTCGTCAAACACCAACAACGCCTGATGCTGGTCGCACAGTTCGCGCGCCGCTTGCAAATAGTCGCGTTGCGCGGGCAGCACACCGCCTTCACCCTGCACCGGCTCTAGCACCACCGCGCAGGTTTTGGCGGAAATGGCTTCTTTGAGCGCGGCAATATCGTTAAACGGCACATGGCGGATACCTGCGATTTTCGGCCCAAAACCATCGGAATACTTGGGCTGCCCGCCGACATTAACGGTAAACAGAGTGCGCCCGTGGAAGCTCTCGCTGGCGGCGATAATCTCGTACTTATCCGCGCCAAAACGCTCCGCCGCAAAGCGCCGTGCGAGTTTAAAGGCGGCCTCGTTGGCCTCCGCGCCGGAATTGGCAAAAAACACACGCTCCGCAAAGGTGGCCTCGACCAGCTTTTTAGCCAGCCGCAACGCTGGTTCATTGGTAAACACATTGGAGACATGCCAGAGCTTGCCCGCCTGTTCAGTCAGCGCCTGCACCAATAAAGGATGCGCATGCCCCAGCGAATTGACCGCAATACCGCCAGCAAAATCAATTAGTTCACGCCCGCTCTGGTCAATCACCCGCGAGCCTTGACCGCGTACTGGAATAAAATCCACCGGCGCATAGTTCGGCACCATGTAACGGTCAAAATCGTCTCTTGAGACGGGATTTTCTGCACTCGACATCGCGCGCCACTCCTGGCAATTCTTGTTAAACGAGCGTCGATTGTAAGTCGCCGCCCGCTTGCCGCCTTGCCTTGAAGCGACAAGTTGTTACAGCGCAGCCTACTGCACGTCCCACTAAAGCGCATCATCAGTGCAATAGAAATTGGCAGGAACAGTGGATTGACCCGCTTAACGCCAATCCCTATACTTCGCGCCCATCGTGCCTCGGTGGCGGAATCGGTAGACGCGGCGGATTCAAAATCCGTTTCCGATAAGGAGTGGGAGTTCGAGTCTCCCCCGAGGCACCAAAATAGATTACAAAATAAATAACTTAAAGAATTTATTAGGCGCTTTTTGGGCTTACTCAATTTCCCCTGCACTGATTAAGCGTTACTTACCCAATCGCGCGGCTTCACAGGACAGTCTGGCTATTCGTCTTTGCTCAGCTTGTGCAAGCAAGTTGGCAAGCACGGCGGTGCGGGCGCGTTCTGCTTTGCAGTTTGCGGCAGTGGGGGGCGATGGGCGTATTGCTGGACGAGGTGGTGCAGGCGGTTATCAAAAGCAGCGTGTTCAGCACCAAGGTCTTTCCCGTTTCAAACGCGAGCCACGCTGCTGCTCAAAATTTCGCCAGACCCAGCGCAGCATGCAGCCAATCGGTACAACCTTGGCAAATGCACAGGTGACGTATGGCGAGATTTTGAGCGCAGCCCGAAGCGACGGGATAGATTTTTGAATACTGTTTCCGTTTAGCTAAAGCCTAAATCTGCCACAATCGCGCCCCGCAAAATCTGCTGTGTTCCGATGACCTATTTTGAACAACTCTCACAAACCCGTCTGCTTGACCGCCCGAAACTAACCCTTGAGCTTGAGCGTTTAAAGCGCAAGGCAGGTGGCGAGCAGTGGGCGTGCTGGCAACAGCGCTGTGCGGCTTCAATGGCGCTGGTTGAGCAAAGGCGTGCCAGTGTGCCAAAGCTTGACTATGACGAGGCGCTGCCGATTGCGGCGAAGCGCCAGGCGATAAAAGAGGCGCTGCTTAAGCATCAGGTGCTGATTATTGGCGGCGAGACGGGATCGGGAAAAACCACGCAATTGCCGAAAATCTGCCTTGAAGCGGGCCTCGGTTGCTATGGCTTGATTGGTCACACGCAGCCGCGCCGTTTGGCTGCGCGTAGCGTGGCGGCAAGGATTAGTGAAGAAATTGGCGGCAATGAGTTGGTCGGCTATCAAGTGCGTTTTGAGGATAAAACCTCGCCGAATGCGCTCATCAAGCTGATGACCGACGGCATTTTGCTTGCCGAAATCCAGCAAGACCCGGACCTTTTAAATTATGAGTGCATCATTGTCGATGAGGCGCATGAACGCTCGCTGAATATCGATTTTCTGCTGGGCTATCTGAAAACCCTGCTGGCGCGGCGCTCCAATCTCAAGCTGATTATCACTTCGGCGACTTTGGAACTGGAGCGCTTTAGCCAGCATTTTGCCGCTGCGCCGATTATTGAAGTCTCTGGCCGCAGTTATCCGGTAGACACCTGGTATCGCCCGCTGCTTGCTGAACAGGATGAAGGCGGCGAGCGTTTGTCTGACGAGCGTGATACGGCGCAGGCGATATTGGCCGCACTGGATGAACTGTCCGCCTTTGAGCGCGGTAGTGGTAAGCGTCCGGGCGATGTGCTGGTATTTTTGCCGGGCGAGCGGGAAATCCGCGAAGTGGCCGCCGTATTGCGCCGTGCCGATTTGCGTTTTTGTCACATTCTGCCGCTGTACGCCAGGTTAAGCGCGGGCGAGCAGCAGAAGATTTTTGCGCAAGCGGCGGGGCGCAAAATTGTGCTTTCGACCAATGTGGCGGAAACCTCGCTGACCGTACCCGGCATTCGCTATGTGATAGACGCAGGTAGCGCCCGTATCAGCCGCTACAGCTACCGGCGCAAGGTGCAAAGGCTGCCGATTGAGGCCATCTCGCAGGCGAGCGCCAATCAGCGCAAAGGTCGCTGCGGGCGTACTGAACCTGGCATTTGCGTGCGCCTTTACAGCGAGGCGGATTTTCTTGCCCGACCCGAATTTACCGAGCCGCAGATTTTGCGTACCCATCTGGGCGCGGTCATCCTGCAAATGCTGCATTTGCGCTTGGGTGATGTGCAGGCCTTTCCCTTTATCGACAAGCCCGATGGCAAGGCCATCCGCGATGGTTTCAAACTGCTTGAGATGCTGGGCGCGGTCAATGATGATGAGCGTTTAACGCCTTTGGGCAGGCAGCTTGCCCGTCTGCCGATTGACCCCAGAATTGGCCGCATGGTACTGCAAGGAGCCCGTTTGGGCAGCTTGGACGACGTGCTGATTGTGGCGAGTGCGCTTTCCGTGCAAGACGCAAGATTACGTCCGCCCGAAAGCACGCAAGCGGCAGACCAGGCGCAAGCTAAGTGGAAGGACAAGGATTCGGATTTTGCCAGCCTGATTAACCTCTGGCGTGACTATGAGCAGCAGCGCCAAGATTTAGGCAGTAGTGCGCTGCGCACCTGGTGCAAAAAGCACTTTTTAAGTGAACTGCGACTGCGCGAATGGCGCGATGCGCACCGCCAACTGCGCTTGCTTGCCCGCGAACTTAAGTTGGCCAATGATCCCATGTTAGGCGCGGATCACTACGCCCGTCTGCATCAGGCGATTTTAAGCGGCCTGCTCGACCAAATTGGGCAAAAATCCCCGGATAACAAGGACAAAGGCGATTATTTGGGCGCACGCGGCTTGCGCTTTTGGCTGCATCCTTCAAGCAGCCTTTCGCGTAAAAAGCCCGATTGGCTGATGAGCGCAGAACTGACCGAAACCAGCCGCCTCTACGCCCGTCTGCTGGCACGTATCGACCCCGCTTGGCTGGAAGCGCTGGCCGCGCCGTTGATCAAGCGCAGTTACAACGAGCCGCATTGGGAGAAAAAACGCGGGCAACTGGTCGCCTATGAACAACTCTCCCTGTTTGGGCTGATTATCGTGCCACGTCGCGCCGTGCATTACGGACCGATGGAACCTGCATTGGCGCGTGAACTGCTGATTCGTCAAGGCTTGGTAGAAGGCGAGATAAACAGTCGCGCGCGCTGCCTTAGCGCCAATCGGGAGCTGCTTAAGCGCTTGGATGTGCTGGAAGCCAAAGCGCGGCGGCGCGATATTTTGGTCGATGACGAGCAGCTTTTCGCCTTCTACGACGCGCGGCTGCCGCAGGACATTATCCAGGCGGCGAGTTTTGAGCGCTGGTACAAAAAGCAAAGCCAAATCGAGCCGGATCTACTGATCATGCGCGAGGCCGATTTACTGCAAGAAGCGGCCAGCATCGTCAGCGCCGCACACTATCCCGACGAATTAACCCTTGGCGCATTAAAACTGCCACTTTCTTATCAGTTTGAGCCGGGGCATCCACGCGACGGCGTGACCCTGCGCGTGCCTGCTCCGTTGCTACGCCAGTTGCCCGCCGAACGTTTGCACTGGCTGGTGCCGGGTCTTTTGCAAAACAAGTGCCTTGCGTTAGTGCGAGCCCTGCCCAAGGCGCTGCGTAAAAACTTTGTCCCCGCGCCGGATTTTGTTCGCGCCGCGCTGCAATCGATGAGCTTTGCCGAAGGTTGCTTAACCGCCGCCTTAGGTAGGGAGCTACAGCGGATGACGGGCGTTGCTGTGCCGCCAGAGACTTGGCAAACAGCAGAAGCGGTGCTTGAAAACCATCTTTTATTTAATATCGAAGTGACCGATGAAAACGGCAAAGCGCTGGGTGAAGGGCGCCATTTGGACGAACTGATCGAACGTTTTGCACAGCAGGCGCAGGCCAGTTTGCGCCCGCCGCCACAAGCGCTAAGCGAGCACAGCGCGGTACAGGCCAAAGACTTTGCGCTAAAAGCAGAACAAACGCAGTCCGTCGGCGGCTTAAATATGCCGGTCTTTCCTGCATTGATGGAGCAAGGCAGCGAGGTCATTGAGGCGGTATTTGCCACTCAAGACGAGGCGGATATTCACCACCGCCACGCCTTGCAGCGCCTGCTGTTACAGCATTTAAGTGCGCAAGCGGCTCATTTGCGCAAAAACCTGCTGCGCCGTAGTGAATTGGGGCTGCTCTACCGCGAATACGGCCGATTGGAAGCCTTGGTGGAAGATATTCTGCTCGCCAGCGTCGATCACTGCATGCTGGCCGCTACTCAGCCATTGCCACGAAGCAGCCAAGCACTACTTAATCTCGCCGAAAGCCGCCGCAGTGATTGGCAGGCATATACCGAACAACTCGCCGCGTTAACTTTGCAAATCCTTAAACAAGCGCAGGGATTGCGCCCGCGGCTATCCGGCAAAATCAACCTCGCGCATGCCATGTCGTTGGCCGATATTAAACAGCAGTTAAAGGATTTAATTTACCCGGGCTTTATTCGGCAAACACCGGGCGAATGGTTAACACAATTACCGCGTTATTTAACTGCGATAGAAAAACGCCTTGAAAAACTGCCCGGCCAATTAGTGCGTGAACGCCTGTGGACAGCCGAGCTTTGCAATCTGCGCGAGCAATACCAAGCACAAGCCAGCAAAGCATTAGCGCCGAATCCGTTATTGGCAGAATACCGCTGGTTATTGGAGGAATACCGTGTTTCGCTATTTGCGCAAACCCTGGGCACGCGCAGTACGGTTTCCGCCAAACGTTTGCAGAAACTCTGGCAGCAGTTGACATCCTCCCCTTGCTAAGCAAGTAAGATTCCTACCGCGTCCAGCGAGGCATTTGCCCGGCTGAATCACCTCGGCGGGTTCCTGCTGCTGATCCCCTACATCAGGATTCACTTCACAGGCGAACCGGGCATGTCCTGCCCTTAATACGTTGATCGCGCCGACGATGTCGGCATTGTTTTCATAGCTGCATTCGACACACGCGAAATGCGCTTGCGTCCGGCGATTGTCTTTTGAGACATGCCCGCATGCAGGACAGGTCCGACTGGTATTTTGCGGCGGCACCGCTATCAGCATCCCGCCGTTCCAATCCAGCTTGTATTGCAACTGCCGCCGGAACTCGAACCAGCCTTGGTCGAGTATGGCTTTGTTCAGCCCTGATTTGGCTTTGACGTTGCGCCCCGGCGCTTCGCTCGTGCCTGCCGCCGATTTCGACATATTGCGTACCTGCAAATCCTCAATACATACCATCGCGTGGTTTTGGCTGATGGCGGTTGTAGCTTTGTGCAGGTATCGTGGCGGGCGTGGCCGATGCGAGCATGCAGGCGCTGAACCTTGCGTTTGGCTTTCCTCCAATTACTGCTGAATTTCTCCTTTCGGCTCAATGACTGCTGAGCCTTCTTCAGCGCCGTTTCATGCCGCTTGAAACTATTTAACGGCGCAAGGTAGCTGCCGTTCGAGAACGTGGCGAAACGGGCAATGCCCATGTCGATGCCGATAGCGCTGGTGGCTTCGGGCAATGGCTGATCCACTTCCCGCTCGGTCTGTATCGACACAAACCACTTGCCCGCCCGCAGCGATACCGTAGCGTTGCGCACTTGACCCTGAATATTTCTGCTGTTGCGGTACCGTAGCCAACCCAGTTTGGGTAGAAATATCCGGCTATTCGCTTCATCGAGCTTGATTTGCTGCGGCTGCGGATAGCGGAAGCTGCCCTGCACGCCTTTCCTTTTGAACCGTGGAAATTCCGCCCGTTTGGCAAAGTAATTGGCATACGCCCGTTCCAGGTCTTTGAGCGATTGCTGCAAAGTCTGCGCAGGCGAGAACTTCAACCAGGCAAGCTCGCGCTTCCACGCAGGTAGCAGATTTGCCAGCAGCATGCTCGCCGCATCCTGACTTTCTTGCATGAGCGCGTGGCGCCGCTGGATGACCCACGCAGCATTGGCCAAGCCCTCAAGGGTTCGCGCCTTGGCATCTATTGGAAATACCGCGTCGGGGATTACCGCATCATCAGCAGCATCGAGGACGACGCCTTACGCACCCTCGTTGTTCGCATCGGCAACCGGCACGACCTGTACCGATGAAGTTTCACCGACTTGCCAGCATCTCGGCTTCATAGACCATTAGCAACCCGTGCATAAGTTAGTTTGGCATGCTGCTTTCAGGAATGGGAATCAAGGGAAACCATATTGATTTTGGAGTTTAGACGAGAAGCCTGACCTAAACACGCCTACCAATACGCCTATCTTTTGTTATCCTAGGCGATTGCCAACAGGAGGGAAACGCATGGCTTCAGCACTCAACGCCATTTTTGGCTTTCTATTGATTGTCTTGTTGCTGGTGGTAGTGCTCGCCGTTATTGGCGTGCTGCTCTACAACGCCTTGGTGCAGGGACGCAATGCCTGGAAAAACGCCTTTGCACAGATAGACGTACAACTGCAACGGCGCTTTGACCTTATCCCCAATCTGCTGGAAACCGCCAAAGCCTATATGGCGCACGAACGGCAGACGCTGGAAGCCGTCACTGCTGCGCGTAACACGGCGCAAGCGGGGTTAAATGCCGCGCGGGAAAACCCCGGCAATGCCGGAGCAATGGCACAGCTTGCTGCCAGCAGCGGCGTGCTCGATGGCGTATTGGGACGCTTGATGGTGGCGGTTGAAGCCTATCCCGACCTTAAAGCCAACCAAAACATGATGCAGCTTAGCGAGGAGCTTTCCAGCACCGAAAACCGCGTCGCTTTTGCCCGTCAGGCCTATAACGACACGGTGATGGACTACAACAACCGCTGCGAGAGCTTTCCGTCGAACTTAATTGCCGGGATGTTTAAGTTTGCGCTGGCAAGCCCCTTGGAAATTCCCGCCGAACAGCGTGAACAAGTCCGCCAAGCGCCAAAAGTGACTTTTTAACCCGTGAATTTTTTTCAACACCAAAAGCAGGCGCGGCGCAGCACCCTCCTGCTGGTGGGGTTGTTTATTGTTGCCGTACTGGTGATTTGTGCGCTGATAGGCGGTTCGGCTTGGTGGGTTTTGGACAAGACTTACAGTGCGCAGCGAGCTTCCCACACACTGAAGTGGGGGATTATCTGGGGCGCGAGTGCGCTGGTGCTGATAGTGCTGGGATCCTTGTCGCGGATTTGGCAACTGCGCCAAGGCGGGGCGCGCGTGGCGCTAGAAATGGGAGCCGTGCCCATTTTGAGTGATACCCGCGTGCCATTATTAAAGCGCCTTTACAACGTCACCGAAGAAGTGGCGATTGCCTCGCGCGTGCCCATGCCGCGTCTGTTCTGGTTGGAAAACGAAGCGGGTTTAAACGCCTTTGCCGCCGGTTACACACAAAACGATGCCGCCGTGATAGTCACTCGTGGTCTGCTGGAGCGGCTTAACCGCGACGAACTACAAGCGGTGATTGCGCACGAGTTCAGCCATATCCAAAACGGCGACATGCGCCTTAATATCCGCTTGATTGGCTTGGCACACGGTATTTTGGTGATAAGCCTGCTGGGCAAGGGCGTGCTTGAGCGGCAAAACCGCCTAAGCGCTCGCCAAAAAGAGGTAGCGGCTCTTGCCATGGTGGCGCTGCTTCTCATCATTATCGGCAGCATCGGCGTACTCTTTGCCCGCTTGATAAAAGCCGCCATCTCGCGCCAGCGCGAGTTTTTGGCCGATGCCTCGGCGGTACAGTTCACCAGGCAAAAAGACGGCCTGGCCGGGGCGCTTAAAAAAATCGGCGGCTTAGAACAAGGCTCCTTTTTGCAAAATACCGCTGTTGCTGAAGAAGTCAGCCATATGCTGTTTTCCCAAGGGTTGAAATCAACCGACTGGTTCGCCACCCATCCACCGCTTTTGGAACGCATCCGCCGCCTGGAGCCGAGTTTTCGTCCAAGCATGCTCGATAAACTACGCAAGGATTGGACAAACAACCCGCCGGACGGTTTGGCCGAAGATAAGGCTTTGGGCTTTGCCAGCCCAAGCACCACCATTAGCGAAGAAGGCGCGGGTTCCGCGCCTGTTGTGCTCAATCCGGATCCTGTAAAAACCTCAAACACAGCGCCGCTTGCCAGTGACTTACGGCGGCAAAATCGCTATCAGCCGCCCACTGAGCTGCCTGAAGCGTTACCTAACCTTGCGCATGACGAAGCGAGCGCGCCGTTTTTATTGCTGGCACTGCTGCTCGATAGCGAAGAGGGCATCAGCCGCAATCAATACGATGCCATTGAAGCGCAATGGGGTACCGAGAGCGTCTTTCGCGTGCGCGAGCTGTCACGCAAAGTGCTGCAATCACTGTCACTTAGCCAGCGTCTGCCGCTTGCCATTATGGCCTTCCCCGCACTGCACGGTTTAAGCGCCCCAAAACAGCAAGCCTTTAGCCGTTGTATGGAGGCGGTAAGCCATGCCGATGCGCATATCAGCCTGTTTTCCTACTGCTTGTCGCGCCTGCTGCAAACGCAAATCCGCAGTTTGCAAAATCCACGCGAGCGCCTGTTTGGCAAGCGCAAACTGGCTGAGGTTAAAGAACCCTTAGCCACTTTGCTTGCCGTGGTCGCCTGGGCGGGTAATTTAAATAACCTGGATGCGGCGCGGCGCGCTTGGCTTGCGAGCTGGCATCAGCTTTTCCCCACGGATAACCGTCGCTATCAAGCGCCGGATAATGTACTGGTGCTGGATAGCGTCTGGCAGCCGCTCGATAGGCTCGATGCCATCGGCAAAGAACTGCTGCTTGAGGCGGTCATTACCTGCATCCGCCACAACCGCATGCTCAATGTGGCCGAAGCCGATTTGCTGCGCACCATCTGCGGCATCCTCCATTGCCCATTGCCACAACTGCTGCAAACCGGTTATGGGGGCTAAAATAAGCGCTTTTCGCCGTGAATGCTCCCATCGTGACTGACCAACCCGACCGGCTGTTTGCCAAACCCCTTAATCCCGTACCCGATTTCGCCTTTAACCAGGATGTGGCACGGGTATTTAACGACATGATTCGCCGTTCCGTGCCGGGCTACCTGCTACTGGTCGAACAAATCGGCCTGCTGGCCGCGCGCTTTGCCAAGCCAAACAGCCTGCTTTACGACTTGGGCTGCTCGCTGGGAGCGGTCACTTTTGAACTGCGCAAAATTAAAGCCAGCGGCGCACGGGTTATCGCGGTGGATAATTCTGCCGCCATGCTGGAACGCTGTCGTGCAAATCTTGCCTTCACTGCAAAAGACCATCCGTTATTGCCGGTAGAGCTGGTTCAAGCGGATATTTTGCAACTCAAATGGCAACCGGCTTCTGTGGTGGTCATCAACTTTACCCTGCAATTTATCCCGCCGGATCAGCGCCTTTCCCTGCTACAGCGCATCAGGCAAAATCTTATGCCCGGCGGCGTGCTGATTTTGTCGGAAAAACTGCGCTTTACCGATGAAAGCACCGAGCAACTGCTGACCGAACTGCACCTTGATTTCAAACGCAAAGGCGGCTACAGCGAACTCGAAATCGCGCAAAAACGTGACGCACTGGAAAACGTGATGCAGCCAGACAGTTTGCAAACCCACCAACAACGCCTGCTGCAAGCGGGTTTTAGCCAAGTGCATCCGTGGTTTCAATGTCTTAACTTTGGCTCGATATTGTCGGTGGCCTGATGAATGCACTTGACCTGCCCGGCCTTAAAACGCATCTTGCCGGTACTTCCCTAAAGCCTTTTATTGCCGCTTTGGATACACCGCTTGCGGCAAAACTCGCCGAAGGCCACGGCGACCTAAAACGCTGGCAAGCGGCGCTGGCCGCACTGCCTGCGCTTAGTGCCGAGCAAATCGAGCTGAGCGGTTCGGTGCAAGTCCTCTGTCGCGCGCAAAGCCACCAGCAAGAGGCACTTAAAGCCGCGCTTAAAGCGCTGATGCCTTGGCGCAAAGGTCCGTTTAACCTGTTTGGCATTGCGGTGGATGCGGAATGGCGTTCGGACTGGAAATGGGCGCGGCTTATCCCGCACGTGGATTTTCGCGGCTGCCGCGTGCTGGATGTCGGCTGTGGCAACGGCTACTTTCTCTGGCGCATGCTGGGCGCAGGAGCCGATTGCGTGCTGGGCATCGACCCGGGCTGGCTCTATCTGTGCCAGTTTCTTGTACTAAAACGTTACCTGCCACAGTTACCCGCCTGGCAACTGCCGCTCGCGCTGGAAGACCTGCCACTGCCTGCCGCCTTCGACAAAGTGTTGTCAATGGGCGTGCTCTACCACCGTCGCTCGCCCATCGATCATCTGCTGGCGCTCAAAGATTGCCTGAAAAGCGGCGGCGAACTGCTGCTGGAAACCTTGGTCATTGAAGGCGACGAACAGCAAGTTCTGCTCCCCGAAGACCGCTACGCGAAAATGCGCAACGTCTGGTTTATCCCTTCCGCCTCCGCGCTTAAACACTGGCTTAAACGATTAGGCTTTATCCACATCCGCTGCCTGCACTGCGCGCCCACCAGCACCGCCGAACAACGCCGCACCGAGTGGATGCAATTTGATTCGCTGGCGAACTTCCTAAGCCCCACCGACCCGACACGCACTATCGAAGGCTATCCCGCTCCAAAACGCGCTTTATTACTGGCGCAAAAGCCTTGAGGGTTATTTTTAGTGATGTTCCCGCGTTGCGCGAAACTCGATATCCGGCCAGCGCTCTTGCATCAGCGCAAGATTAACCCGCGTGGGCGCGAGGTAGGTTAAATGATCGCCGCCGTCGAGCGCGAGGTTCTCACTGGCTTTGTCGGTAAACTCTTTGAGTTTTTTAGCATCCTTGCAGTTAATCCAACGCGCCGACCAAAGATTAACCGCTTCAAAGGCACATTCGACGCGGTATTCTTCTTTTAATCGACTGGCGACCACATCAAATTGCAGCACACCGACCGCGCCCAAAATAATGTCGTTATTGCGCTGCGGAAAAAACACTTGCGCCTGGCCTTCTTCGGCCAATTCTTGCAGCCCTTGGCGCAGTTGTTTGGATTTAAGTGGGTCTTTTAAACGCACACGGCGGAATAATTCCGGTGCAAAGTGAGGAATGCCGGTAAAACTTAAACGTTCGCCTTCGCTAAAACTGTCGCCAATTTGAATACTGCCGTGGTTGTGCAGGCCGATAATATCGCCGGGGAAGGCTTCATCCAGTTGCTCGCGCTCGCTGGAAAAAAACGTTAGCGCATCGGCAATTTTGACTTCTTTACCCAAGCGTACATGATGCAGCTTCATGCCTTTTTGGTAGCGACCCGAACAAATGCGCAAAAAAGCAATGCGGTCACGGTGGCGCGGATCCATATTGGCCTGGATTTTAAAGACAAAGCCGGAAAATGCCGTTTCATCCGGCGCAACTTCGCGCGTTTGGGTTTGTCTGGGTAGTGGCGCGGGAGCCGCATCAGCCAAGCAATCGAGCACTTGGTCTACGCCAAAGTTGCCAAGGGCGGTGCCAAAAAAGACCGGGGTGAGTCTTCCGGCTAAAAAGGCTTCTTGGTCAAAGAGATGGCAAGCGCCTTGCACCAGTTCCAGTTGTTCGGCGAAAGTCGCCCAGTCATCGCCCAGATATTCACGCGCTTCGGCGGAGTTTAGTCCGTCAATGCACTGTGCTTGGCTGCGCTCACTGCCAAGCCCGGCCTGATAGAGGTAGAGGCGGTCTTGTGCAAGGTGATACACGCCTTTGAAGTCTTTGTAGCAACCGATCGGCCAGGTAATGGGCGCGGCCTTGATGGAAAGCACCGCCTCGATTTCATCCAAAAGCTCTATCGGGTCTCGAATATCTCGGTCTAACTTATTGATAAAGCTTACAATTGGCGTGTCGCGCAGACGGCAAACCTCCATCAGCGCAATGGTGCGCGCCTCAACGCCTTTGCCGCCGTCAATGACCATCAAGGCGGAGTCCACCGCCGTTAGCGTGCGGTAGGTATCTTCGGAAAAGTCCTCATGCCCGGGGGTGTCGAGCAGGTTAATCATCCGCCCTCGATAGGGAAACTGCATGACCGAGGTGGTAATGGAAATGCCGCGCTGTTTTTCCATCGCCATCCAGTCCGATGTGGCGTGGCGGTCGGCCTTGCGCGATTTAACGGAACCTGCCACATCAATCGCTTTGCCCATCAGCAGCAGCTTTTCAGTAATGGTGGTTTTGCCCGCGTCCGGGTGGGAAATAATGGCAAAGGTGCGGCGTTGCTCGGCTTCTTTGCGGATTTCATCCGCAAGCGGGGATTGGGTCATGCAGAGTATGGAAGGCTAAGAAAACGGCGCACATAGTAGCCGATTTGAGCCAGCCCGGTAAGCCGAAGAGCCGCCCATTTAAAGGATTCTCGCAGTACATTTAATCTTGTGCGGGACTGAACGCAGCCACATTGTGGCTGCGTCGGGACAGGGGAGAGGAAAAGCGCGTTAAATCACAAACAAATCCACATACTCATGCACCAGCATGGCCTCTAACGTGGATTGCTCCAGCGATACTTTGATGATGCGCTGTTGTTGTTTTTCCGGAAAGCGCCGTGCCAGATTGGTGCGAAATTTCGCTTCCAGCAGCGGGATACCTTGTTCGCGGCGGCGGCGGTGGCCGATGGGGTATTCGACAACGACTTCATCCAAGCGGCTACCGTCGTTAAATTCCACGGTTAAGGCGTTGGCGATGCTGCGTTTTTCCGGATCGTGATAGTCACGGGTGAACTGTGCGTCTTCTACGCAGTGGATTTTCGCGCGCAATGCGTCAATACGTGGATCGGCGGCGACTTTGTCTTCATAATCGGCGGCTGTGAGATTACCAAAAATCAGCGGTACGGCGACCATATATTGAATGCAGTGGTCGCGGTCGGCGGGATTATTTAACGGGCCGTGTTTATCGATAATACGAATGCAAGCTTCGTGGGTGCGGATGGTGATTTTTTTAATATCCTCGGTGGTTTTACCCAAGGCTTTTAATTGCCTGTGTAAAGTAACGGCCGCTTCTACCGCCGTTTGGCTATGAAACTCTGCCGGAAAGCTGATTTTAAACAGTACGTTTTCTGCGACATAACTGCCATAAGGGCGCTGGAATTTAAACGACTGGCCTTTAAAAGACACATCGTAAAAGCCCCAGGTTTTTGCGCTTAATACCGATGGATAACCCATTTCGCCGGTTTTTGCCATTAACGCCAAACGCACCGCACGGCTGGTCGCATCACCGGCGGCCCAGCTTTTGCGCGAACCGGTATTGGGCGCATGGCGATAAGTACGCAAACTTTGCCCATCGACCCAAGCCAACGAAACCGCCGCTAAAGTTTCTTCGCGCGATAATCCGAGCAATCCAGAAACCACTGCGGTGGAGGCGACTTTAACCAACAAGACATGGTCAAGGCCGACTTTATTAAAAGAGTTCTCCAGCGCAATCACGCCTTGGATTTCATGCGCTTTAATAATGGCGGTTAATACATCACGCATCAGCAGCGGTGGTTTACCAGAGGCGACGGCGATACGGCTTAACCAGTCGGCAACGGCCAAAATACCGCCCAAGTTATCCGATGGATGCCCCCATTCAGCAGCCAACCAAGTGTCATTAAAGTCGAGCCAGCGAATTAACGCGCCAATACTAAAAGCCGCTTGTATCGGGTCAAGCTGAAACTGCGTGCCGGGTACTTTGGCACCATTGGGAACAACCGTTCCTGGCACCACCGGGCCGATGAGTTTGCAGGCGGCGGGATATTCCAAGGCTTCCAAACCGCAGCCTAAGGTATCCATCAAGATATTACGCGCGGTGCTGTAAGCCAGTTCCGAGTTGATTTGATAATTTTGCACATAATCGACAATGGCGATAAGTTCTTTATCCCATTCGGGACGGATATTGCTGATCTGGCTGGACATGTTTTAAAGCTCTCTTTGAGGTGAGTTCAAGGAAGATAAAAAGTGTTTTTAGTCAGGTAAAAAGGACTGGCTGCTGATTAATATCAGCAATATGTTCGGTTTTATGCGTTATTTTAGCAGCATAGTTTAGCACCATCGCTTCAGTCATCGGATTTCTATTTTTTAATTCTCCTCCCACATGGTAAAAATGGTCGCGCGTCATAATAGAATAACCATCCCACAACATATCTATGTATTTATTTTTTCTAAAATCATTATGATGCCATGTGGAAAGTATGAATTTAGCGGGCGAGGCAGACAACAGTTTAAATAAATTTATTTCATCAACTTCATTCCAGCGATTATAGTAATCGGCATGCCGGTCAATATAAGGAGGGTCACAATAAATAATATCGCCTTCTCGTGCAGACAGGATTGTTTCTTCAAATCCTTGACATTGAAAGTCAAATTCTTTTGACTTAAACAATTTTGATAAATAAATTATTTGGTTGACTATTTTTGTTATATAGGCTTGCGTAAATCTTTTGGGATTTCGACAAAATGGAATATTGAAACCACCTTTACCGTTAAACCTGATCATTCCGTTAAATCCAGCTCTATTTATAAACAAAAAATCAAGAGGAGAATGGTTTTCATTAAATCTATCTCTTATTGAATAATAATGGATTTCTCCTTTTTCATGAAGAATATCGCCTTCCTTTCTTAGATATTCTCTTGCCATTTCTGGAGTTAAAGTGTCGTTGGCAACAGATGAATAAAAATTTATAACATGGGGATTTGTATCACAAAGAAGCGCTCTTTTATGAGCTAAATTAAAAGCAACAACCCCTGTCCCCATAAAAGGTTCTATCCATCGTCCAGTAAAATTTTCTGGAATGACACTGCTTATCCAGGGAACCAGTTTTGTTTTTATCCCTTGTGACTTTATCGGTGGAATTTTTACCTTAAAGCTCATGCCCTTTTACCTTTTGTATTTTTCTTTGACACAATGAGGGCGGTATCACCTTTTCTATATTTGACAAAATCTTTCAGTTTTGAGATTTTCCGCGTTTCGCCATTTTCATCGGCAATCGTTATTTTTCTATAGTTCATCCAGTAATCATCAAACCATTTTTCACCTAATTTTGCAAACATACCATTGCCTTTTACAATATCTGCAATGTTATTGATACTGCCAATATTTGCCGTATTACCGCTACCACTTTTGTCACTGGCAATACGCCATTTTTCTACAAAGAAAATCTGAAAATTTCCTGCTACTGAAGCAATGGAAGAAAGCGCATCCATAGTAAATATTTTGGTTTCATCTATCTGGCTTTCCCCTATTCGATCATAAATTATTCCCAGGCAATAATGTCCAGAATATGATCCATAAGGAAATTGTATATTTTTTGTACTCGTTCTTTCTTCAAAATATTTTCCATGAGAACCCAATGTGAAGCCATTGCATAAGTGTGGCTTGTCGGCTCTTCTGTAAGTTGTTTTAAAATCAACAGCAAATCGTTTCGGATTTTCACCATCAGTAATGAAAGATATATCAGGATAGTAATTCTGATGTTCTGCAAGCACCATCTTGTATCCATGTTTTTTTGCAAAATCAAGCAGCTTGGGGAATATGTGTATCTCAAGAATTTTTGATATTATTTTTGTATCATGAGATATGGTGTATATATTTTTATATAAGTCAATAAATCCTTTAACTGACCATTGGCCATCTGAACTGCTAATATATTCAGCAAGACCAGAAACAAAATCAGTAAAGGCTATTTCAAACTTCGCTTTTTCGCCAGTTATATTTTTCATATCTATAATAGTACTTGCCTTTGTTTAAATATCATTAACCGATTCATGAAACGCTACGCCATCAGGGCATCGTTCAGCGAGTAATTGTTCAATCCGGCTCATGGCGAAGATTTATCCTAAAAAGCGGCGAGTGTAGAACATAAATCGGCACTTACCAATGGCGAACCGCTGGTAAGTGCCAGTTTCTACTCATCAACGTTTTTCAATCGGTACAAAGGCGAGGTTTTCCGGTCCGGTATACTGGGCGTTGGGGCGAATGATTTTGCCATCAACACGTTGTTCCAATACATGCGCCGCCCAGCCGCTGGTGCGGGAAATAACAAATAACGGGGTAAAAAGTTCAGTCGGCACGCCCAGCATGTGGTAACTGACGGCGCTAAACCAGTCCAGATTGGGGAACATTTTTTTTAAATCCCACATGACCGTTTCCAGGCGTTCGGCAATCTGGTACATGCGGCTATCGCCTTTCGCTTCGGATAATTCACGGGCGACTTGTTTAATAATCACATTGCGCGGATCAGATACCGTATAAACCGGATGACCAAACCCGATAATGACTTCTTTATTGGCCACCCGCGTGCGAATATCTGCTTCGGCTTGATCGGCATTTAAATAGCGTTTTTGAATCTCAAAGGCCGCTTCGTTAGCGCCGCCATGTTTCGGCCCGCGCAGTGCGCCGATGGCGCCGGTAATGGCACTGTATATATCGCTGCCGGTTCCAGCAATGACCCGACTGGCAAAGGTGGAGGCATTAAATTCGTGTTCGGCGTAGAGAATTAAACTGACGTGCATGGCACGTACCCAAGGTTGACCGGGTTTTTTGCCGTGCAGCAAATGCAGAATATGCCCGCCGATGGAATCATCATCGGTTTGCACTTCAATACGACGGCCATTATGGCTGTAGTGATACCAATACAGCAGCATGGAGCCAAGACTTGCCAGAAGTTTATCGGCAATATCGGCAGCGCCTGCCGGATTATGCTCGTCTTTTTCCGGCAATACACAGCCCAAAGCAGAAACGCCGCTGCGCAGTACATCCATGGGATGGGCAGCAGCAGGCAGGTTTTCCAATATTTGTTTAACTTGCAGCGGTAATCCACGCAAGGCTTTAAGTTTGTTTTTATAGGCGGTAAGTTCGCTACTATTGGGCAAATGGCCGTGTATCAATAAATAAGCGACTTCTTCAAATTGGCAATTTTTAGCTAAATCATGAATATCATAGCCACGATAATGCAGGTCATTACCGGTTTTGCCCACGGTGCAAAGCGCAGTATTACCGGCAATGGTGCCGGATAAGGCAACGGATTTTTTCGGTTTAAATACCGGGTTTTCTTGATTGCTCATTATCAATCCTCTTTCTTGGCAGAAAACAGCGCATCGAGTTTGTCCTCAAAGCGGTGATAACCAATGCACTGATAGAGTTCGGCGCGAGTTTGCATTTGTTCGATGACATCTTTTTGATGACCGTTTTGACGAATGCTTTGATAAACCGTTTCTGCCGCTTTATTGGCGGCGCGAAACGCCGATAGTGGATAAAGCTGCATAGCAATACCGACTGAGGCGAGTTCTTCGCGGGTAAATAACGGGGTTGCGCCAAATTCGGTGATATTGGCAAGTATCGGCACGGAAAGTTCAGCAGTAAAACGCTGATAAGTCGCCAAATCGTAAGCCGCTTCGGCAAAAATGCCGTCGGCACCGGCTTCGATATAACGCTGGCAGCGCTCCAAGGCGGCGTCCACGCCTTCGCTGGCAATGGCATCGGTGCGGGCAATTAAAAAGAACTCGCCGTCGGTTTTGGCATCCACGGCGGCCTTAATGCGGTCAAGCATTTCCGCAGTGGAAACAATGGCTTTGCCCGGACGATGGCCGCAGCGTTTGGCACCGGCCTGGTCTTCCAGATGCGCCGCCGCTGCACCGGCTTTAATCAGCGCTTTGACACTGCGCTCGATATTAAACGCCGACGGGCCAAAGCCGGTATCCATATCCACCAGCAGCGGCAGATCGCAGACATCGGTGATCCGGCGCAGGTCAATCAGCACGTCATCGAGCGTATTGATCGCCAAATCCGGCATGCCTAGTGAGCCTGCCGCTACGCCGCCGCCGGACAGGTAAATCGCGCGAAAACCGGCTTGCTGCGCCAGTAGCGCGTGATTGGCGTTAATCGCGCCAATGATTTGCAGCGGACTTTCGGCGGTCAAGGCCGCGCGAAAACGTTTTCCTGCGCTTTGCATGGTCATGCGAGGGGTTCTCCTGTGTTGTTGTAGTGCTGCTCGATATTGCGGCGGGAGGCTGCGATATGGCGGCGCATCAGCATTTCCGCCAGCTCGCCGTCACCTGTGGCCAGTGCGTCCAAAATCCGGTGGTGCTCGATAAAGGCTTGCCTGGGACGTTTGGGGGTGCTTGCAAATTGCAGGCGGTACATGCGCATCAGTTGATAGAGTTCATCGCCCAGCAGACGGGTCAGCGCCGCATTGCCGCTCGCCTTGATAATGCGGTAGTGAAAGTCAAAATCGCCTTCTTGCTGGTAGTAGCCGAGACCTGCCTTAAAGGCGGCGTCCTGCTCGTGCAGCTCCAACACGCGCCGCAGTTCATCAATTTCGGCAGGCGGCATGTGCTGCGCGGCCAAGCGACAGGCAAGGCCTTCCAGCGCTTCGCGCACCTGATACAGCTCAATCAACTCTTTAGCGCTCAGTGAAACCACTCGTGCGCCGATATGCGGCACGCGCACCAGCAGTTTTTGCCCTTCCAGCCGGTGCATCGCCTCGCGCAATGGGCCGCGGCTGATGCCGTAGCGTTTGGCGAGTTCCGGTTCGGAGATTTTGCTTCCCGGCGCAATCTGCCCCTCAACGATGGCGCTCTGAATTCGTTTAAATACCTGTTCAGCACGGGTTTGTTCCATGCTGCTGTGGCTGATTGGCGGGGATGACTTTTGCATGTTTTATTTGATTGTTGACAATATCGGGCGTGTTTTGCGAAATCTAGCGGAATATTGGCGCAGATGTCAAATCCTGCACAGAAGATTGTTTACAGTTTGCCGATATACCGTTTAATTTGTTGCGCTTGTCCTTGAGTGCTAAAATCCGCCGCCTTCTTAAGCCCCCTTCGCCGCCCTTGGAAACTGATGAAACTTTTGTGTCTTTTGGGCAGCCTGAGCCTGTTGATGAACCTTGCTTTTGCTGAAGACAAGCGCATCTATGGTCTGCATGAGCACGCCTTGCTGGTCGATTTTAACCGGCCACTTGAGGCCAAACTGGATACCGGTGCGAAAACCGCTTCTCTCAACGCGCAAGGCATTAAACGCTTTCGCCGTGATGGCAAATCTTGGGTGCGTTTTTATCTGGATAACGAGCAAGCGCAGCCGATTGAACGCCCGTTGCTGCGTACCAGCCGCATCAAGCGCCGTGCCGATGATTATGACGAAGAAGACGAGCGCGGCAGCAGCGCCCGTCCAGTCATTGCGCTGTCGGTTTGCTTAGGGAATCGGCTGCAGCAAATCGAGGTCAATTTGACCGATCGCAGCGCCTTTCGCTATCCCCTGCTAATTGGCTCAGAGGCGCTTAAGCAGTTTTCTGCCTTGATTGACCCGTCGCTGGAACATGTCACCGGAAGACCGTCCTGCGCCGCCTTAAGCCTTGCCGAGTAACTAAACGTGCGCTCCTCCCGCCTGCACCTTGGCATTCTTGCCAGCACTTTGATTATCCTCGGGCTGATGGTCTGCGCTTGGCAAATTGTGGTTCTTGGCATTCCGCTGCGCGAGGATGAAAGCACCGATTTATGGAATATCGACGCAAAAATCGAGTTCCAGGCCAAAGACAATCTGCCGATTAAAGTACAGATGTTTGTGCCGCTGCTCAATCAAGACTACGTCAGCTTGGGTGAGAGTTTTGTCAGCAAAAACTATGGGGTAGCGCTGGCCAATGCCGACGGCAATCGCACGGTGACTTGGTCGGCCAGACGGGCGAGCGGTAAGCAAATCCTCTACTACCGCCTGCTGCTGTCCAAACGCTACTCCGGCTCAGAAAAGGCCAAAGAAGAAGGCTCGACCTGGCGCGAAATTCCGCCGCTGGAAGGCGCTGAACAAGTCGCGGTGCTCGCGCTGCTAGAACCCATCCGCCAGCATTCGGCGGATATTGAAACCTTTATCGGCGAGACCATCCGCCGTATCAACAATGCTGCCGACGATAACGTCAAGCTGCTGCTCGCCGGTGATAGCTCTACCGCCAGCAAGGCACGGGTGATTGAACTGCTGCTGGCGACCGCGCATATCCCGCTTGAGCGCGTACACAGCATTAGTCTTATGCGCGGGGCGCAGCAGCCGGAGCTTTGGCTGCGCAGTTTTAACGGTGAAAAATGGCTGTACTTTGACCCGCAAAGCGGCAAGCAAGGGCTGCCAGCAGACCGGCTGGTTTGGTGGCACGGCGATGCGCCGTTGCTTTCGCTTGACGGCGGTCGCCGTGCACAGGTGAGCTTTCATCTAAGCGACAGTGAAATCAACGCGCTGCGCCTTGCCAACCTGACCGACCAAAACATGGGTTCGGCTTTCCTTAAATATTCGCTGTACAGCCTGCCGATACAAACCCAGCAAGTGATGCAGGTGATGCTGATGATTCCCATCGGCGTGCTGCTGATTTTGCTGCTGCGCAACTTAGGCGGGCTGCAAACGCTCGGCACCTTTACCCCGGTACTGATTGCGCTGGCTTTCCGCGAAACCGGCCTTGGCACCGGCATTAGCCTGTTTATCCTGATTACCGCGCTGGGGCTTTTGCTGCGTGCTTATCTGGAGCATTTAAAGCTGCAAATGCTGCCGCGCCTTTCCGTGGTTTTAACCTTTGTGGTGCTGCTGATTGCAAGCGTGAGTCTTGCAAGTCACGGCTTAGGATTTGAAAACGGGCTATCCGTTGCGCTATTTCCCATGGTGATTTTGACCATGAGCATCGAGCGGCTGTCGATTACTTGGGAAGAACGCGGCGCGGCTTTTGCGCTTAAAGCAGGCGCGGGCACTTTACTCGCGGCGACCGGTGCGCATCTGTTAATGACCGTTCCGGCGCTGGTTTATTTTGTCTTTACCTTTCCCGCCTGCTTGCTGGCGCTGGTTGGCCTGATGCTGCTACTTGGGCGCTACCGCGGCTACCGCTTGAGCGAACTGCTGCGTTTTAAAGCGCTTTCCGGGTGAATCACTGATGCTGGGCTTGGTCAAGCGTTGGCGGGCGCTTTCCTCCCGCGGCATTATGGGCATCAACCGGCGCAATGCCGACTATGTGCTCAAATACAACGAACGGCGTTTTTATCCTTTGGTCGATGACAAAATCATCACCAAACATAAAGCCTTGGCGGCGGGTATTAGCGTACCCGCGCTGTACGGCATTATCGAAACCGAGCAACAAATCAAGCATCTGCCGAAGATGCTGGGAGCGCGGCAGGACTTTGTGATTAAACCGGCGCAAGGCGCCGGTGGCGACGGCATTTTGGTGATCGGCGGCAAGCTGGGGCAAGATTACAAAACCACCTCCGGCAAACGGGTGAAATCCAGCGAAATCGAATATCAGCTTTCTGGCATTTTGACCGGTCTGTATTCGCTCGGCGGACACCGCGACCGCGCGTTGATTGAATACCGCGTCACTCCCGACAACATTTTTCGCAGCATCAGCTTTGACGGCGTGCCGGACATTCGCATTATCGTGCTGATGGGCTACCCGCTGATGGCGATGCTGCGCCTGCCGACGCGCCTGTCCGACGGCAAAGCCAATCTGCACCAAGGGGCGATTGGCGTAGGGGTAAACCTCGCAAGCGGCATAACCTTGCGCGGCACCTGGCTTAACGACAAAATCAGCCATCATCCGGATACCGGCAGCGCCGTCGACGGCGTGCAACTGCCTTCTTGGGAACGCTTTATGCAACTTGCCGCCTCCTGCTATGAACTGTGCCATCTGGGCTATATCGGCGTCGATATGGTGCTCGACCAGGAACAAGGGCCGATGCTGCTCGAACTCAACGCCCGCCCGGGCTTAAATATCCAAATCGCCAATGACTGCGGATTAACCCTGCGTACCCAAGCCATTGAGGCGCATATCGAACAATTGAGGGCGCAAGGGATCACAGAAACGCCTGAACAACGGGTTAAATTCTCGCAAAACCTGTTCGGCCATTTAGCAACGACCTTGCCACCGGGATAACCAACCCTGCCCACTTGTGGGAGAGGGGCAGGGAAGAACCACCCACGTTTTTTGCCATATCCGCCATGCCCACTGCGTCTTATTGCACCTTGCAACCTTTGCCCTATCAAAGCGACCCGACCCATTTATTCGCGCGGATTGCGCGTGCGCCCGGCGCGGTACTTTTGGATTCAGCGCAGCGCAGCGAACATTTGGGAAGATACGACCTGCAAAGCGCTTGGCCGCTGGCAAGCTTTGCGCCTGCTCCGCGCGAAACCGCGCAGGCTTTTTTGGCAAGACTGCGCGCAGCGCTTGCGGCAATGGGTGAAGCGCGCTTGCCGGATAACTGCGAACTGCCCTTTATCGGCGGCCTTATTGGCTGGCTGTCTTACGACTTTGGCCGTGCACTGCAAGCCCTGCCCGCCCGTTCGCCGCAGTCAAAACGGCCATTGGCGCAGCTTGGCCTGTACGCTTGGGCGCTGATCACCAACCATCAGCGCAAGCAAACCTGCCTGCTGTTTCACCCCCATTGCCCGCTCGCCGAACAACAGCGTATCAGCGCACTGTTTAGCGCCGATACGCAGCCCTGCCCGGCCGCGCCTTTTCGTCTGCTCGGCCGATTTGCCGCTGATATAAGCGGCGCGCAATATCAAAATGCCTTTGCCGCGATACAGCGCTATATCCAGGCAGGCGACTGCTATCAGGTCAACCTGACCCAAGGCTGGTCCGCGCCCTGTGAGGGCGAGCCCTGGACGGCCTATCAAGCCTTGCGCCGCGTCTGCCCTACGCCTTTTGCCGGATTTATCCGTTTAGCCGAGCAGGCCGCCATTCTCAGCCTGTCGCCGGAACGCTTTTTGCGTGTGCGCAAAAGACAAGTGGAAACCCGCCCGATTAAAGGCACAAAACCGCGCGGACAGACGCCAGCAGAAGACGCCAAACAAGCCGCGCAGCTTTTGGCAAGCGACAAAGACCGCGCGGAAAACCTGATGATTGTTGACCTGCTGCGCAACGACCTAAGCCGCACCTGCCGCAATGTGCAGGTGCCGCAACTGTTTGCGCTGGAAAGCTACCCCAACGTGCATCATCTGGTCAGCCAAATCACCGCCACACTGGCAGATGGCAAGGACGCGCTGGATTTGCTCGAAGGCAGCTTCCCCGGCGGTTCGATTACCGGCGCACCGAAACGACGCGCCATGCAAATCATCGACGAACTCGAACCCGGCCCGCGCGACATCTATTGCGGCAGCCTGCTCTATCTGGATGTACGCGGTGAACTGGACAGCTCCATTGCTATCCGCAGCTTGCTGCAAAGCGACGGGCAACTTTATTGCGCAGGTGGCGGCGGCATCACCGCAGGCTCAATAAGCGAGGCGGAATATCAGGAATCCATAGAAAAAATAAGAATATTGATAGAAACATTACAAAGATTATAATTCTAAGCGCTTTGCTACCATCGTCTCTTTTTGGGGAGACTCCCACCATGAACCTTGATCTTGCGGCGATTAACGCAGAATGGGGGCAAAACCCCGAACAACTGATTGCCTTTGCGCTAAAACAAGCGAAACCTGCGCTTTGCACCACCAACTTTCGCCCGTTTGAAGCGGTGCTTTTGCATATGCTCTGCCAGCAGCAGCCGGACATCCAAGTGCTTTGGATTGATAGCGGCTACAACACCGAAGCGACTTATCGTTTTGCCGACGAGTTGACGCAAAAACTCAAACTGAACCTCATCACCTATCTGCCCAAACGTTCGCGTGCCCACCGCGAAGCCATCGAAGGCGAGCTGCCCGCGCTTAATACCCCGGCTCATGCGGCTTTTACCGAAGAAGTCAAACTCGAACCCTTTGCCCGCGCCCTGCGCGAGATTTCTCCCAAGCTCTGGTTTACCGCCCTGCGCGCTAGCGATACCGCGCTAAGGGCGAAGATGCAGCCGCTTTCAGTCAACCCCGACGGCCTGCTGAAAGTCGCCCCGCTGCTTTATTGGTCATCCAAAGACCTGCATGAGTATTTGGTTAAACACGACCTGCCGAATAACCTTGACTACTTCGACCCGACCAAAGGCGAGGAAAACCGCGAATGTGGGCTGCATATCAATCATTGAGCGACCAAGAGCGGGTGCTTGTCGCAGCCAGATAATCTGTCTTAGGCTGCAAATCTTTAGCAATGAGAGGAATTCCCATGAGCCGTATTTATACCGACAACGCACAATCCATCGGCCATACGCCCTTGGTGCGTATCAATCGACTCGCGCCAAAAGGCGTCACGGTGCTGGCCAAGATTGAAGGGCGCAATCCCAGCCATTCGGTCAAATGCCGCATTGGCGCGGCGATGATTTGGGATGCCGAAGAGCGCGGACTGCTTAAACCGGGCGTTACCATCGTCGAGCCAACTTCCGGCAATACCGGCATTGGCCTGGCCTTTGTTGCCGCAGCAAAAGGTTATCCGCTGCTGCTGACCATGCCTGCCTCAATGAGTTTGGAGCGGCGCAAAGTGCTTAAAGCCTTGGGCGCGCAATTGGTATTAACCGAAGCGGCCAAGGGCATGAAAGGCGCTATCGATAAAGCGGCCGAAATCCACGCCAGCGCGCAGAAGAAGTATTTTTTGCCGCAGCAGTTTGATAATCCGGCTAATCCTGCCATTCACCAGCGCACCACCGGCCCTGAAATCTGGCAGGACACGGACGGACAAATTGATGCGCTGGTCGCTGGCGTAGGCACCGGGGGCACCATCAGCGGCGTGTCGCGTTATATCAAACAGACTCAAGGCAAATCGATTATTTCGGTCGCCGTTGAACCACAAAGCTCGCCGGTGATTAGCCAGACCTTGGCCAACGAGGAGGTCAAACCCAGCCCGCATAAAATCCAGGGCATTGGTGCAGGATTTGTGCCGAAAAACCTGGATTTGTCGCTGATTGACCAAGTCGAACAAGTCGCCGATGACGAAGCCAAGGCCATGGCACTGCGGCTGATGCGTGAAGAAGGCATTCTCTGCGGTATTTCCAGCGGCGCGGCGATGGTCGCCGCACTGCGCTTGGCGGCACGCGCCGATATGCAGGGCAAGACAATAGTGGTCATCATCCCCGATTCCGGCGAGCGCTATTTATCCTCCATGTTGTTTGAAGGCTTGTTTAGCGAACAGGAGCTTGCTTAGGTCTGTTCCCCTCTCCTTGCCCGCATGCGGGCAAGGAGAGTTAACGATAAAACTGCAAAGCGTGACGCGCGGCAATCCATTCTTCGTTAGTGCGCTCGACCGCGACCTTAACGCCGCTGTCTGGTGCAGAAATTAACGGCGCGTTTTGCTGATTGGCCGTCTCATCCAGAGCAATGGGCAAAAAGCCAAGCTGCGCACAGATACGGCGACGAATTTCAGCGCTGTTTTCGCCGACACCTGCGGTAAATACCAGCATATCCAGCCCACCCAGTACCGCGACCATGGCACCAATTTCGCGGACAATTCGGCGGATATAGAGCAAAAGAGCCTCACCCGCGTGCTCGTTTTCGGCTTCCTGTTCCAACAAAACACGTACCTCTGGCGAGATGCCGGATACGCCCAGCAAACCAGATTGCTGGTAAAGCAAGCGCTCGACCTGTTTAACGCTTAATTTTTCGTTTTCCAGCAGATAAAGCACCACACCGGCATCCAGCGCACCGGGGCGGGTGCCCATCATCAGTCCGTCGAGCGCGGAAAAGCCCATAGTGGTCGCCACACTTTGCAAATTTTGCAGAGCGCACAGGCTCGCGCCGCTACCCAAATGCGCGACGATAACCCGCCCGCTCGCCCGCTCGCCGTGGCGCCCTGGCAGCACGCTTGCCATATATTCGTAGGACAGCCCGTGAAAACCATAGCGGCGCACACCGCGTTCAAACCATTCATGCGGCAATGCCAGCATTTGCTCGACTTTGGGCAGATGGTGATGAAACGCCGTATCAAAACAGGCCACTTGCAGTAAATCCGCTTGTTCGCGCAAGAGGATTTGCACCGCGTCCAGCGCAAAAGGCTGATGCAGCGGGGCGAGCGGCACCAGCTCGTGCAAATCGGCTAGAACCTTGCTGTTTAAAACGGTTGGAGCAAAGTAACGATTACCGCCGTGTACCACCCGGTGCGCGACGCAAACCAGCCGTGCGCCATTTAAGCGCGCCGCCACTCGCTCAAGAATCAGCGTCAAAGCGCTGCGGTAAGGATGTTCGCTATCCAAAACAAGCAAGGCAGAAGCCGCGCCGCTTTCATCCAAAAGCGGCTTGGCGCTGCCAATGCCCTGCACTTTGCCGCTGTGCAGCGCGCGCGGCGATTGCGGCTCGTTGGCCGCAAAGACCGCAAATTTAATGCTCGATGAGCCACAGTTCAGTACCAAAATCAGGGCTTGTTCAGACGGCATAACCACTCCTTTTAAGGTTGCCTAATCAATTGCAGCAGCGCTTCGGCATCGAGCCTTGCGCTGATTTCACCACCTTCTAACAGGCTGTCGGCCAAATCGCGTTTGTGCGCGTGCAGTGCGACGATTTGCTCTTCAATGGTGCTTTCTGCGACCAGCCGGTAGACCGTGACCGGTCGTTGCTGGCCGATACGGTGGGCGCGTCCGGCGGCCTGGTCTTCCACCGCAGGGTTCCACCAGGGGTCAAGGTGAATCACGTAGTCGGCGGCGGTCAAATTAAGCCCGCTGCCGCCGGCTTTAAGGCTAATCAAAAAGACGTCGCCCTCGCCTTCCTGGAAGGCATTAACGGCTTGGCTGCGCTGTTTCGGCGGTGTTTGTCCGTCCAGATATTGATAAAGGATACCCGCTTGATCAAGGTGCCGCCGCACGATCGAAAGATGGTCCACAAACTGGCTGAAGATCAACGCACGGTGGCCGTTGTCACGCAGTTCATCAAGGATCGGCAACAGCGCTTGCAGCTTGCTGGAGTCATTCGCAGCGCCCGCCAGCACCAGCGAGGGATGACAGCAAAAACGGCGCAGCCTGGTAATTTGCGCCAGCGCTTTAAAACGTGCGTCGCCGCCGTTTAAATCACCCCGCGAGAGTTCTTCCACCGCTTGCAGACGCAGCGCTTCGTACTGATGACGCTCGTCATCGGTGAGCGGGATTTTGTGGGTGATTTCGGTAATAGGCGGCAGTTCGTCCAGCACTTCGCTTTTAAGCCTACGCAAAATAAACGGTTGAATCAGTTGTTTAAGCGCCCTTTTCGCTTGCTGTTTTTCCAGCGTGCTGCCGAGTTCAATCGGCTGCGCGAAACGCTCGGTAAAGCGCTGCTGGCTGCCCAACAGGCCGGGGTTGATAAAGCGCATTAAATTCCACAGCTCGCCCAGGTGATTTTCCAGCGGCGTGCCGCTGGCGATCACGCGAAAATCGGCACAAAGTGCCATGACCGCTTGCGAGCGTTTGGTTTGTGCGTTTTTGACCGCTTGCGCTTCATCGAGCACCACGCTCGCCCAGTTTTGCGCGGCAAAAGCCTCCTGCTCGCTTTGCAGCAGGCCGTAGCTGCACAGCACCAAGTCACCGGCTTTGAGAGCTTCCAGCGAGCGCGTTTGCCGGTAATCAATCAGCTGCAAGGACGGCGCAAAGCGCTGCGCCTCGGCCTGCCAGTTGCCAACCACTGAAGTCGGCGCGACCACCAGTTGCGGCCCTAAAGCGGCGCGGTGCAACAGCAGCGCCAGTAGCTGTACGGTTTTACCCAAACCCATGTCATCCGCCAAACAAGCGCCTACCCCCCACTGCGCCAGCCGTGCCAGCCAGACAAAGCCTTCCCGTTGATAGTCGCGAAGCTCCGCCTGCAACAGGCGCGGCACTTGCGGGGTAAATTCACGCAACGATTGCAGGCGTCTCACTTGTTCCTGCCAAGCGGCATCGGCGGAAAACTCGCCGGCTTCGGCCGATAGTGCTTCGAGCAAAGGCGCGGCCAAGGTGCTTAAGCGTGCGCCGTTTTCGTCGATTTTGTCGGCAAGATGAGCGACATCGGCAAGGCGGCGGCGTAAATCGTCGGTCAGTGCCAGCCAGTCGCCCTCGCCCAGCGGAACAAAGCGGCTGCCCTCGCTTTCACGCAGTAAATCGAGCAGCTGTTTCAGTTGCAATACGCGGCCATTATCCAGCGTCATCTCGCCTTGCAGCGCGAACCAGTCGCCTTGACGCTGTACCGACAGGCGCATGCTGCCCATCCCACCCCGTGCGCGAATGCGCATGCGCTCGCCTTCCGGCCACACGCACTGCACTTTGCCTTGCTCCAGCGCGTGCAATTCGCTTAAAAGCTGCAGCGCGTCGCTGGCGTTGTCAAAGCGCCATTCGTGCCCGTCGCCAGCGCCGCCTGCCAGCGCCGGGCAATGATCCAGCACATGGTGCAGGCGAACGCGTTCTTCAAGCAAATTGCGGCGGATTTGCACCGGTTTGCCGTCCTGCTCGCACGCCAGATTGGCCGCACCCTGGCCGGGGCGAAACCAACTGCCGCTCGCCTGCGGGCGTACCAACAGTTGCAGGCGCAACCCTTCGGCAAGCGGCAACAGGTGCGCGTAGAGGGTGGCATCGCTGTCAATGGTTTCCATGTGGGCTGCAAGTTCCGGCACATCGGCATGCACCGGCAACATCGGCGCAATGGCGCTGATGGCATCGCTCAGTTGTTCTTTCGCACTGGCCGGAACGGTTAATCCCTCGCCGATAATGGCCGCAATGCGACGGATGTCGTCGCTGCATTGGTAGAGCTTGAAACGGGTCGGCGTTTCGTTTTCCAGCAGCAAGCCATGCGGTGGCAAATGGGCAAGCTCTGCTGGCTCCAACTGAAGGCGCACCTGCTCGCCTTGTTGGGTGACATGCAGGCTAGGCTCACCTTGGATTAAATCAATGCGCACATCCGGCGCTTCGGCCAAATACAGGTGCGGATGATCGACCAGGTGTGGCAAAGCGCGGTTGGCATCAAGGTAATGGCGCTGATTGCCGAAGTAATCGAGCGGTTCACGCTCAATGCAGGCCGCTATCTGTTGGTCTTGCGGCAGTAGATAGTCAAACTCCTCTGGCGATGCTTGCTGTAGTCGCTGTAAGGCCACCACACGGCCTTTGCTCCACTGGCCTTTGCTGTTTATTTTTTGCTCGCGCGGCTCAACGCGCAGCGTCTCATCGGCGTGCAAAAACCAAGCCAGCCGCCGTTCGGTTTGCACAGCAGGCGCTGCCATCACCGCGGGTTTGTGGATATGCGCCAAGGCTTCGAGCGCGTGCTGCCAAGCTTCGCGTGGGCTGTACAGGGTATGTAGCGGTTTAAATCCGTGCCGCGCGTGCCAATCGGCGAGTGCCTTATCGCCGTCCATTCCATGCGCGATAAGCAGTGCGTCAAACTCGGCAGCCAACCAGTCAAAGCCTGCCTGCTTAAAGTAACTGCGCCAGCGCCCTGCGGCGCTGCGTAGGCTACTCGCCTCCTGCCCCAGCCAGTGCACGGCGAGCAGCGCCATCAGGCAGGCAGCCCCCCAAGGTTCGGCCATTTTCAGCAGATGGGCGATTTCCGTCTCCAGCATCGGCACCCTTTGCCCTTGCAGGCGCTGTAGCAGCATGCGCAGCAAAATGCCGCCGCTGCTTTCGCGCGCCAAGGTCTTAAGTGCTTTATCCGCCGATGCCAGATGAGCGGCATCCCCGCTACTGATTAGCGCAAACAGGCGCAACGCTTCCAAGGGTTTCGGCAAATCCGCTTTGCGCTGACCACTGTGTTTGCGCCAGGTTTTCTGCCAAGTCTGTAAAAAAAACAGCGCCTCTTGTGGATATCCGGTTAATAGCTGGCGGAAAAACTCGGCAAGCTCCAAGGTTTGTGGCAACTGGGCAAATGACTCAAGCGCCTGCCAATCACCGCGCCAGGCACACTGCAATAACAACTGCTGCGCGAGACTCGCCTGGGTTTTGGCGGACGGGCTCTGCTGATACAACTCAAGCGCCAAGCTGTACGCGCCGCTTGTATCGGCAAACAAAAACTGATTGGCCTGCTCCAGCCAATCGCACACCAACAGGGCACGCTGCGCGGCGGGAAAACTCGAAAGCAGCGCCTGTCCGTCATCATCAGCAAGCAAAAGCGGTAATGGGTGGGCATGGGGGATATTTACCGCCGGCAACCGCCTCATAAGCTCGCGCAGCTTGATTTGCACCGATTCCATCTTGTTATCAAGCAATGCAATCCAAAGCGCCTGCTCCAGATAAGCGCAGTCTTCCCCCCAGTGCGAAGAAAAACTTAAGGTAAGGCTGACCAGCCAATCAGGGCGCTTGGTCAACTCGCACAGCAATGTATTGTGCAACCCCAAAAGCAAACGAAACGGATACGCAGGCTTAATTTCAAAGCCCGCCAGCCAGCCCTTGCTGGATAAGTGCTTAAGCAGAGGCTCCAAGCGGGTGGGGCCCGCCGGTTTGCCATCCAACTTGACCCCCAGCACCCGCAGCGTCCGGCCAATCTCGGTACGGGTTAAACCACTGGGTGCCAGCGCAAGCACCAACAAAACCGCCTGCAGGGTGGCAGGCAGCGCGGAAAAATCATTTAAAGAAGGCTGTTTTATGGAAGGCATTGGACATACAAAGGCAATAACAAAAGTCTCTGCATTATTTCATAACTCTCGGTGATTTTATAGAAAATCTACCCTATATTTATAATAATGTAAAACAAATGATCAATAAAAAGCCGATAAAACACTTTCACTCAAAAATACAAAGCTTGTAGCTTATTACGCATTAACCCGCTCGAACCGATGTTATATTCAGTCAATTGATTATATGAAAACCCGGAACCATTCGCCGCGTCAATTCGTGTATTACCGGCAGAACCATCAACCGCCCGGCATTTAATAGGCATTAGTGCAAAAAGCAACTGCGCAAGCGATTTAAACCACGGGCGCTGAGTATTCATGGTGCGGTTTCCTTTGCTTGGGAAGTGTCTGTCAATACCTCTTTCAGTGGCGCGCATCAGGGTATCTTGCCATATCCATATGCCTTTTTGCTATAAATAGATAAAATAACTGTGAAAATCCTTATGTTAAAGTGCGCCTCCTGCCCGCCCTTGTCTTAGGCTGAACTCTTCCATGCTCGACAAACTGACCCATCTGAAACAGCTTGAAGCTGAAAGCATTCATATCATCCGCGAGGTTGCTGCGGAGTTTGAAAGGCCAGTGATGCTCTATTCCATCGGCAAGGATTCAGCGGTGATGCTGCATCTGGCGCGTAAGGCGTTTTTCCCGGGTCGCCTGCCGTTCCCGCTGCTGCATGTGGATACCGGCTGGAAGTTTGCGGCGATGTATCAATTTCGTGAGCAAATGGTCAGCGAGTTTGGTTTTGAGTTGATTACCCATATCAACCCCGATGGTCTCGCCGCGGGTATCAATCCCTTCACTCACGGCAGCGCTCGTTATACCGACATTATGAAAACCGAAGGGCTGAAACAGGCGCTCGATCACTACGGTTTTGACGCCGCTTTCGGTGGCGCGCGGCGTGATGAGGAAAAGTCCCGCGCCAAGGAACGCGTCTATTCATTTCGCGACAGCAAGCATCGTTGGGATCCGAAGAACCAGCGTCCGGAACTGTGGAACTTGTATAACGGCAAGGTCAAAAAAGGCGAGTCCATTCGAGTGTTTCCATTATCCAATTGGACCGAACTCGATATTTGGCAGTATATCTATCTGGAAAACATCCCGATTGTGCCCTTGTATTTTGCCGCTGAGCGCGAGGTTGTGTCGCTTAATGGCGCTTTGGTCATGATTGATGACCCGCGTATCCTTGAACATTTAACGCCGGAACAAAAGCAAAGTATCCAGAAAAAATGCGTGCGTTTTCGAACGCTAGGCTGTTATCCATTAACCGGCGCGGTTGAATCCACGGCACAAAGCTTGCCGGATATTATTAAAGAGATGCTGCTAACGCGTACTTCCGAACGTCAAGGGCGAGTCATTGACCACGACCAGGCCGGTTCAATGGAAGAGAAAAAACGCCAAGGGTATTTTTAATATGCCCGGCAAAACCGCTTCTTTAGAAAAATGAAACTGTAAAAATTATTTACACAACAAAACCTCTATGAGAGGTTTTGCAGGGAATCCGAACCATGACTGCGCAAACTGATTTAATCCGTGACGATATTCTGGCTTATCTAGCGCAACACGAGCGCAAGGAATTACTGCGACTTTTAACCTGCGGCAATGTGGATGACGGCAAAAGCACGCTGATTGGCCGCTTGCTGCACGATTCCAAAATGATTTATGAAGACCATCTGGCCGCCATTACCCGTGATTCCGATAAATTCGGCACCACCGGTGATGAAGTGGATTTGGCACTGTTGGTCGATGGCTTGCAAGCCGAACGCGAACAGGGCATTACCATTGATGTGGCTTATCGTTATTTCAGTACCGCCAAACGCAAATTTATTATTGCCGACTGCCCCGGTCACGAACAATACACGCGCAATATGGCAACCGGTGCATCCACTTGCGACCTTGCCATTATTTTGATTGACGCGCGTCACGGCGTGCAAGCACAAACTCGCCGCCACAGCACTATCGCCCATTTACTGGGCATTCGCCATATTCTGGTGGCGGTGAATAAAATGGACTTGCTTGGCTTTGACCAAGTCGTCTTTGATAACATTAAGCGTGATTACTTGGAGTTTGCCGAAAGCATTCAATTAAAGCCAACCACGCTGCACTTTGTACCCATTAGCGCATTAAAAGGCGATAACTTGGTTAATCGCTCAATGCATACCCCTTGGTATAAGGGTGCGTCGTTAATGGAAATATTGGAAACGGTGGAAATTGCCGCAGACCGTAATCTGTCGGATATGCGTTTTCCGGTGCAATACGTTAATCGCCCCAATCTTAACTTTCGCGGATTTGCCGGCACACTGGCCAGCGGTATTTTATATAAGGGCGATGAGGTGCTGGCACTGCCTTCGGGTAAAACCAGCCGCATTAAATCCATCGTTACCTTTGAAGGCGAGTTGGAACAAGCCGGTCCCGGCCAAGCGATTACCCTAACGCTGGAAGATGAAATAGACCTGTCGCGCGGCGATATGTTGGTTTATCCGAACAGCCGCCCGGCCATGCTTGAGCAATGCGAGGCGATGTTGGTATGGATGGCCGAAGACGCGCTGCTGCCGGGCAAAAAGTACGACCTAAAATGCGCATCACGCCTGCTGCCCGCCAATGTTACGCAGATTGTGCACAAGCACGACATCAATAGCGGACAAAAGCTGCCCGCAAGCCGCTTGGAACTGAACGAAATCGCCCAGGTTCGCCTGAGCCTCGATGCGCCGCTGGCACTCGACGGCTACGCGCAAAACCGCACCACTGGCGCGTTTATCCTGATTGACCGACTCACCAACGGTACGGTCGCCGCCGGCATGGTGATGGCCGCAGAAAGTCATGCACAAAGCGGCAAACACGCCCACGTGTGCACCGAAGAACGTGCCGCGCGTTTTGGTCAACAGCCGGTGACGGTACTGTTTATGGGGCTTTCCGGCGCGGGCAAGAGCACACTGGCTTACGCGGTAGAACGGCAACTGTTTGATAGGGGGCGTACCGTCTATGTGCTTGATGGGCAAAATCTGCGTCATGACCTGAATAAAGGCCTGCCGCAAACCCGCGCCGGTCGTGCAGAAAACTGGCGCCGCGCCGCCCATGTCGCGCGGCAATTTAACGAAGCTGGATTGATTGCACTGGCCGCCTTTGTCGCTCCCGATGCAGAAGGCCGCGAGCAGGCCAAGGCGCTTATCGGCAGCGAACGGCTGATTACCGTGCATGTCAAAGCCTCGCGCGAAACCTGCCAGCAGCGCGACCCGCAAGGGCTATACGCCGCAGGCGGCGATAATATCCCGGGGCAATCCTTCCCCTTCGATGAGCCAACGGATGCGGATTTGTCTATCGATACCGAACAACTCTCGGTGCAGCAAGGAGCCGCCAAAGTCATTGAACTGTTACGCTTGCGCAAAGTGATTTAAGCGGTAGAAATTTGGACTTTATCTGAGATTTATAACGATTCAGCGATTTCTTCGGCTTGGGTTTTCATGCTTTTTCTTACTGATTACCTGTGTTATCTGTTTCTGGTTGGCGCCTGCTGACTTCAACCGTCTGCATCAGCTTTTGCTTGCCGCGCAGTAGTTCAATGGTGATTTTCTCGCCCGGACGGGTGCGTGCGACCAGGCTCATGGCGTTGTGGGGAATGGCGGTAGGTTGCCCGTTAATACTAAGAATAACGTCACCGGCTTGCAGTCCGGCCTGCTGCGCCGGGCCGCCTGGGTGAACGCTTACGATAAGAATGCCGGTTGTGCCATTAAGAGCAAAAGACTGTGAAAGTTCTGCTGGCAGCGGTTGCACGTCCACCCCCAGCCAACCGCGGATAACCGCGCCGTGCTGGATAATGGCCTGCATCACTTCGCGAGCCAGCCCCAGCGGGATGGCAAAGCCGATACCACGAGCACCGCCACTGCCGCTGAGGGTCGCGGTGTTGATACCGATTAACTGGCCTTTGGCGTCAATCAGCGCGCCGCCGGAATTGCCCGGGTTAATGGCGGCATCGGTCTGGATAAAGTCCTCATAGGTATTAAGGCCAAGCTGATTGCGACCGGTCGCGCTGATAATGCCCATCGTCACCGTTTGCCCCACGCCAAACGGATTGCCAATGGCGAGCGCTATATCGCCAATTTGGCGATTGTCGTTCGGGGCGGGATGGATAACCGGCAAATCGTCCAAATCGATTTTCAGCACGGCCAAATCGGTTTCAGGGTCTTTACCGATAAGCTGAGCCGTGGTTTCACGGCCATCCTGCAAGGCGACGATAATCTGCTCAGCACCGCTGACCACGTGATTGTTGGTTAAAAGATAACCTTGTTTATTCATGATGACTGCCGAACCCAAGCTCGCCTCCATGCGTTGCTGGCGCGGCAGATTACCGGCAAAAAAGCGCTGAAACAGCGGGTCTTCCAACAAGGGATGCAGCGGACGGCTAACCAGCCTTGTGGTATAGAGATTGACCACCGCAGGTGCAGCGCTGGATACCGCCTCGGCGTAAGAGACCGGTTCGTGAGCGGCGCGAGTAGAGCGCAGCCCAAGCCAGTCGGGAGCCATTTGCAGCAGCAGCAGTGCCAGCAAAATCCCGCAGACGACAGGCCAGCCCAGAAAACCTAAAACCCTTCGCATAGTTCGTTCCGCTGTAAATGGATGAGCGAAAGAAGCATGATACTGGAAGCGGTATATTTACTTCAGGAGAAGCATTTTGATTGCATTAACCGACTTGGTGAAGCAGACAGGCGACTATTTAAATACGGCGGCGATCAACGATTACTGCCCGAACGGCTTGCAGGTGCAAGGACGCGGCGAGGTTTCGCGCGTTATCAGCGGCGTAACGGCAAGCCTTGCGCTGATCGAAGCGGCCATCCGCCAACAGGCCGATCTGCTGTTGGTGCATCACGGTTATTTTTGGAAAGGGGAAAATCCCTGCATTGTCGGCATGCGGCAAAAACGACTAAAGGCGCTACTGGCAAACGACATCAGCCTGCTTGCCTATCATCTACCGCTTGATATTCATCCTGAAGTTGGCAATAACGCAACCCTCGGGCGGGCACTGGGGATTGCTATTGAAGGCGAGTTGTCTGCGAGCAATCCGCGTGTGGTGGGGTTGCTCGGCAGTCTGCCGGTGCCGCTGGCGGCTTCCGAATTTGCCTTGCGCGTGCAGCAAACATTAGGGCGAGCGCCACAGTGGGTGGAAGGTGACAGGCCAGTACAGCGCATTGGCTGGTGCAGCGGCGGCGGGCAGGGCTTTATCGATGAGGCGATAGACGCCGGGGTGGATTTGTATCTCACTGGCGAGGCTTCTGAGCAGACTTTTCATAGCGCCCGCGAAAACGGCATCAGCTTTATCGCCGCCGGTCATCACGCCACCGAACGCTTCGGCGTGCAGGCACTGGGCGAGTGGATGGCAAAGCGTTTTGGCATCGAACACCAGTTTATTGACTGCCCCAATCCGTTTTAACGAGGTTTTATCGGGGCATTTAATGTAACAGCAGCCTTGGACTCTGTTGTATCAGCTTGTATTTCCATCCTTTTCCAACCTATCTGAAATCAGAATGCTGCATGGATATTCGCGTGCTTAAAAAGAAATCCCCCGAAAAACCCAGCGCAATCAAAAGTAGAATTTTCTCGTTGAGGAGTTCTACCGCATGAATCGTACCTGGGGTTTCGGGCGATGCTTTTTGTACCTGCGCAACGTCAAGGGCGATTTCAACCGCGAGGCGCTGGGCATCGAGGTGGACTTCTCGCTTGCCGCCGAGCGCGTTGTCCGTACCCTTGAGCAGATCGTGGATTGGAGCGGCAAACCGGCCAGCATCCGGTGTGATAACGAGCCGGAATATCTGAGAGTGGACCAACACCAAGCAGATCAAATTAGCCTATATCCAGCCCGGACAGCCGCAACAAAATGCGTATATCGGACGGTTCAACAGGAAATGGCTCGCGCAGTTCGCGCGTGGGACGATCTGAATCGCAGCCACGCAATGGATGTGGCTTTACAATCACCAACGCCCACATAGGGCACTGGGCGGATTTACCCCCAAACAGCGGCTCGCCATGACCGCATAGTCGCTACTTTTGAATGGCGCTAAAATAGCGGATTACCGATAAGGCAAATTAAAAGTAAAGCCGTTGCCTTTCTTTGGCCTTATCTATAAAATGCGCCGCTTTCCGGCAAAGCCGCAGTCAATGGTGGGCGTAGCTCAGTTGGTAGAGCGCAGGATTGTGATTCCTGTGGTCGTGGGTTCGATCCCCATCGTCCACCCCATTTTCTCCCCTTAAAATTCCCTGCGGACGTGGTGGAATGGCAGACACACCAGATTTAGGTTCTGGCACCGCAAGGTATGAGAGTTCAAGTCTCTCCGTCCGCACCATAAAAATTTAGACATCATCGCTTTAAAAACGCCGTTAAATAATCCCACTATAAAAAGCAGGATTTTCGGGTCGCTGCGGGTAAAATCGCCCGCCCATTGTCTTGAATGCTATCGATGTCCTCCCTTAATCCCCGCCAGCAGGAAGCCGTGTTTCATACCGAAGGACCGCTGTTGGTGCTGGCGGGTGCGGGTTCCGGCAAGACCAGCGTCATTACCCGCAAGATTGCCCATTTGGTGCAACACTGCGGTCTGCCCGCGCGTTATATCGTTGCTGTCACCTTTACCAACAAGGCGGCGCGCGAGATGAAAGAACGTGCCGCCCGTCTGCTTAAAGGCCGTCTGGCGCATGGGCTGACGGTTTCGACCTTTCATAATCTGGGTTTAAACATCATCCGCAAAGAATGCGCGGCGCTCGGTTACAAGCCGGGCTTTTCGATTTTTGACGAAGGCGACAGCAAGGCACTGCTGGCCGAAATTATGCTCAAAGAATACGCAGGCGATGATGGCGTGGAGGAAATCCGCCGTTTTATCGGCACCTGGAAGGATGAGCTGGTTAGTCCCGAAGAGGCACTTAAACAAGCGCGTGGCGTACAACAAAGTCACGCAGCGGCGCTTTACGGCGAGTATCAACGCACGCTAAAAGCCTATAACGCGTTCGATTTTGACGATTTGATCGGGCTGCCAGTCAAGCTATTCCAAGAACAGCCGCAAATCCTCGCCAAATGGCAACGACGCATCCGTTATCTGTTGATTGATGAATACCAGGATACCAATGCCAGTCAATATCGGCTGCTGAGTCTTTTAACCGGTGAAGCTGGACAATTTACGGCGGTCGGTGACGACGACCAGTCGATTTACGCTTGGCGTGGGGCGAGACCGGAAAACCTGCTGCAACTGCAAACCGACTGGCCGACGCTAAAAGTGGTGATGTTGGAGCAAAACTACCGTTCCAGCAGGCGAATTTTGCGTTGCGCTAATCGGTTGATTGGTCGCAATCCGCATATTTTTACTAAGCAACTGTGGAGTGAGTTGGACGAGGGCGAACCCATCCGTGTGCTCGCCTGCCCGGACGAAAAGGCCGAAAGCAGCCAAATCGCCCGCGAGATATTGACCGAACATTTAGCGGATAAGCGTCCCTGGAGTGACTTTGCCGTACTTTATCGCGGCAATCATCAAGCCAGAGCGCTAGAACTTGCGCTGCGCGAACATCAAATACCCTATCGCCTGTCTGGCGAGGCCAGTTTTTTCAGCAAACAGGAAATCCGCGATCTGATGGGCTATTTGCGGCTGTTGGTCAATTCTGATGACGACAACGCTTTTTTGCGTATCGCCAATGTGCCAAGACGGGAAATTGGCCCCAAATCGCTGCAAGTGCTGGGCAACTACGCCAGCGAACGCGGCATCAGCCTGTACCGCGCCATTGATGAATTAGGCCTGGCCGCGCGTTTGGAGGAACGCGCCTTAAAGCGCTTGCAGGGCTTTCGCGCACGCATGGACGAACTGCGCCAGCAATGCGCGGGCGAAGAGCCGATCGCCGCACTGCGCAGCCTACTGGAAGACATCGACTACCCAGGTTGGCTGGAACAAAACGCTTCGAAAGAAAGCGTCGCTCGCGCTCGTATGGCGAATGTGCATTTTTTGCTGGATAACCTGCAAAACTCGCTGGAAAAGAACGAAAACGAATCCATCACGCTGGAAGAAGCCATCAGCAAACTGGTACTGCGCGATATGCTCGAACGCCAGCAAGATGAAAAAGAACAGGATGTCGTACAGTTGATGACGTTACACGCGGCCAAGGGCTTGGAGTTTCCACAAGTCTATTTAATGGGCATGAGTGAAGGGATTTTGCCGCACCAGTCCAGTATTGAAAGCGGCCAAATAGAAGAAGAACGACGGCTCGCCTATGTCGGCATTACCCGTGCCAAGCAGCGCTTGACCTTAACTTTTGCGGCAAAACGCATGCAATACGGAGAATGGCAAGACTGCAATCCCAGTCGTTTCCTGGCGGAATTGCCCAGCGATGATTTGATTTGGGAAAAGGCAGGGCAAGCTAACAACGCAGCAGAGTTAAAAAATAAAGGCCGCCAGATGCTGGCTAAGCTTCGCGCCTCGCTGTGATTAACCCAAAGTCAGTATCCCCGCTATTCCGCTTACCTGTGCAATCTGGCGCATTTCTTCGGGTAAATGGCCGATGGCAAGGGTTTTGCCTAGCGCTTTGGCATCGCGCATAAAGCCAAGCAGCAGCGCAAGCCCTACGCTGCTTGAATGTGTCACGCCGCTGCAATCGATTTGTATGGCAGTGGCTTTTGTGGCACCAATCAGTTTTTTACCTTGCTCGCGCAGTTTGGGTGCGGTTAAGTAATCGAGCACGCCAAATAATTGCAAGTGATCCGCCTGTGCCTCAATACGCGCATCACTCATGGCTTGATTTGCCCGCTACTGGCCGTTTTGGCAACGACCTGTCCCCAATCGTTAATGGTTTTATCCAGATCACCTTTATTTTGCTGCATGCTGCTTGAAAACTGGTCACGGAATAACTTGCCAACGTTAATACCGTTAATAATCACATTGCGCAACCGCCATGCACCATTGACTTCAACCATGCTGTAAGTGACCGGATAAATCGTGCCATTTGAGCCGGTCACTTCCATTTTTACGCTGGCGCGGCCTGCATCGGGTGCGGCACTCGGCAATACACGAATACCGTTGTTATTATATTCGAGCAAGGCTTTACCATAAAACGATAATAAGCTGCGTTTGAAGTTTTCTTCAAAACGGTGGATTTGCTCAGTCGTGGCATCTTTGGAATATTTAACGGTCATAACGCTTTTGGCGATACCCTCAGCGTCAATCACATCACCTAAAATACCGTTTAATGCTTGATAAAAAGCTTCATTATCTTGACGATAATGCTCTTTATTGGCAGCTAAATCAGCGAGCAGACGGTCAGTAGTCGCCTGCACAATTTGCTGTGGCGTGCTGTCCTCGGCGAGCGCAAGCACACTTAACAAAGCGACTGTCAATGCAATAATAAAATGCGTAAAACATTTCATGGAGTTTCTCCTTGGGGGTAAAGCGGCTTATTCCTTGGTCGCCGCTGTATTGTTGACGCTATTCATTAAAAACTTGCCGATTAAATCTTCCAGCACCAAAGCCGATTGCGTATCGTGAATGCTGTCGCCATCTTTAAGCAACTCATCATCACCGCCCACGGCAATACCAATGTATTTCTCGCCCAACAAACCGGCGGTCAAGATGGAAGCGCTGGAATCAGCTGGCAGGTTATTGACGCTTTTATCAATCAACAGGGTGACTCGACCGGTAAAGCTATTATGGTCGAGTTCAATACTAGAAACTTTGCCAATAGTCACTCCGGCCATGCTGACACGTGCTTTGGCGGTAAGGCCGGCAATATTGTCAAAATTGGCGTAAAGGCGATAAGTTTCACTGCCGCTTGATAAGGTTAATCCGCTAACCCGTAGCGCCAATAACAATAAAGCAGCAAATCCAGCCAAAATAAATAAACCCACCAGTATTTCCAAATGGCGCATGCGCATTTTAAATCACTCCAATCAAGTGCCGAACATCAACGCGGTCAGGATAAAGTCCAGTCCCAAGACGGCAAGTGATGCATAAACAACGGTTTTAGTGGTAGCACGACCAATGCCTTCGGCGGTCGGCTCGCAGTCATAGCCTTGAAACAACGCAATCCAGGTCACTACCACGGCAAATACCACACTTTTCAGTAATCCGCTTAATACATCATCAGTAAAGGACACGCTGTTTTGCATATTAGCCCAATACGAGCCTTCATAGACGCCGAGCCAATCCACCGCGACCATTGCCCCGCCCCATATGCCCACCACACAAAAAATCAGCGTTAATAGTGGCAGCGAGATAAAGCCCGCCCAAAGTCTTGGCGCAATAATGTATTTAAGCGGGTCAACACCAATCATCGACAGGCTGGATAATTGTTCGGTCGCCTTCATATTGCCAATTTCTGCAGTTAATGCAGAACCGGCGCGACCGGCAAATAATAACGCCGCCACCACCGGCCCCAATTCACGCAGTAATGACAACGCCACCAATTGGCCAACGGCTTGGTCTGAACCATAAGTTTTTAAGATGTTGTAACCCTGTAATCCCAATACCATGCCGATAAACAGGCCGGATACCAAAATAATCACCAAGGATAATACACCCACGGAATAAAGCTGCTTAATAAGCAGTTGCAGGGCGCTGCCCGGGCTTTTGCGACCCAACAAGACTTGCAGTAAAAATACGCCAGACTGACCCAGAGCGGCGACCAAATCGATACCGCTTTGCCCCAGCAGACGGATGCGCTCAAGTGGCGCGGTCTTTCGCATCAGCGCTCTCCCAATAGTTCTGCGGTCAAAGGTTTGGCGGGGTAGTGAAAAGGCACCGGTCCATCCGCTTCGCCGTTCATAAACTGGCGAATACGTGGATTGTCTGAGTTCATCAGTTCTTCTGGCGTGCCCTGCCCCAGCACTTTGCTGTCGCCGACCACATAGAGGTAGTCGGCAATGCTTGCGGTTTCCGCTAAATCGTGTGAAACCACAATACTGGTAATGCCCAAAGCATCATTAAGCAGGCGAATAAGGCGTACCAATACGCCCATTGCTATTGGGTCTTGGCCGACAAAAGGTTCGTCATACAAAAGGATTTGCGGATCCAGCGCAATGGCCCGTGCCAGTGCCACACGCCGCTGCATGCCACCGGACAGCTCATCCGGCATCAACTCCACCGCGCCACGCAGACCCACCGCTTCGAGTTTCATCAGCACGATGTCACGAATCATTTCATCGGCCAGCTTGGTATGCACACGCAGCGGAAAGGCTACGTTTTCAAACACATCCAAATCGGTAAACAATGCCCCGCTTTGAAACAAAACCCCCATTTGCTTGCGCAAATCAAACAAGGCATTACGCGATAGCGATGACAAACGCTGTCCGGCGACCTCAATTTCACCGGCACTGGGCTTAAGTTGTGCGCCCATCAGCCGAAGTAAAGTCGTCTTGCCACAACCCGACGGCCCCATGATGCCGGTGACTTTGCCGCGGGGGATACGAATATCGACCTGGTCAAAAATAGCGCGTGCGCCACGGTGAAAGGAAACCTTGCGAAGCTCCACCGCAAACGCTTTGGCTGTATTCATGCAGAAAACCTTATCTTGGATACAAAGCGCTGCACCTGCCTTGTTACTGCGCAAGCGGATGCGACCAATCAGGAGCGGCACGATACACGATTATGGATTGGCAAGTGAACCGCTATCGGCCGCACATAAGTTCACATAAGCGTACAAAACTTAAGTTTTTATAAACAGATTGTGAAAATCTTACGGCCTGTTGATGGATTTTTTAAGTCAAGCGCTGCGCAGAAAAATACAATGACTATAGCTTTTCTCAAATGCCCATCCGCTACGGCGACCTGATAGCGACAGCGCACTGTGACAGATGGTTATTTTCCCAAGCAATAAAAATATTCTTGACAAGTGCTGCAACGCCGTATGGCGAAATTTTGGGCGCAGCCCGAAGGGACGGGGCATATTTTGTGCGCCGCTGCGTTACTCGTCGTTCATTTGCATGAGCAAATTTCTCTTCTCGCGCCTTTGCGCTGCAAATCTGGCTCCGCCTTCGCCACGGTTGAAACGGGAACAGACCCTAGCAGCCAAGGGAAATTTATTGGGTACTTGTTTACCTTGCTGTATTCATTATCATCTGGAATGTTATAAAGTGCCTATTGCGAATAACTATTTTTAAGATTAACCTCTGCTCTTAGTCAATGCCTAGGGTCTTAGGAAGCAAACGCGATCAAAGCGGCTGTTCACGCAGTAATTTTAGCAAGGCCAGATAGATGTTTTCATGTCGATGATTGAA
>NZ_LSZO01000178.1 GCF_001580025.1 Ventosimonas gracilis
CACTTCGGCGGGTACCTGGCTTTTTAGCAGCAATTGGCATTGCCCGCTGGATGGGTCAAATAAAATAACCGCCGTGCCTTTTTCCAATGCGCGGCGAGCGCGTTCTATCCGTACATTAACCGGTGTTTCATCACCATTATCACTGCCGTCGCGGGTGACAAAGTCTTCCAGCAGGTTATTCAGTGTATCGGTTTGTAGTTGTTGCCAAGGGATTAACATGGAAATACCTACTCGATTGAAGCCGAATTTGTAATATAAAAAATGGCACGTTGTTTAGTTTCTGCCTCGCTTCTCTTCGAGGCTCTCGATTGGCAATAGCCTTTATACTCGCCGCCGGTTTTTGTGGAGTATACCCATGTTGGTTGACGTAATTTCGGTTGTGACGGGGGCGTTATTGGCGGCGGCGCCGCTGGCTTTTTGGCTCTGGCGCAGCGAGCAGGTTAAAGCCAGGCAGCAGCTTGAGTTGGAGCGCTTGCGCGAGGCCGGGGCGGCCAACCAATCGGAGCTGGCGGCGTTGCGTCGTGAGAGCCTGTTATTGGCGGAAGAACGCAAAACGGGCACGTATGAACGCGAGCAAAAAGAAGCCGAACTGCGCAGGCTTGCCAGCGAGCGTGCTGCGATGCAGGCGCAGCTTGCCTCGCAGCAAGAGAGCAGCAGGCAGCGACTGACTGATTTACAGGCGGCGCGTGATGAACTGCGTGCACAATTTGCGGAGCTGGCTGGGAAAATCTTTGATGCCCGCGAGCAGCGTTTTAGTGAAACCAGTGGACAACAGTTGACGCAACTACTTGAGCCTTTACGCGAGCGTATCGGTCATTTTGAAAAGCGCGTGGAAGAAAGTTATCAAAACGAAGCCCGCGAGCGTTTTTCACTGGCTAATGAACTTAAGCAATTACAAACGCTTAACCAGCGCTTGGGCGATGAAGCCAGCCGCTTAAGCCTTGCCCTTAAGGGGCAGAAAACCCAAGGTAGTTGGGGCGAAATGGTGCTGGAGCGCGTGTTGGAACATGCCGGATTGGAAAAAGGCCGCGAGTATCAAACCCAAGTGAGTCTGCGCAACGAAGAGGGTGAGCGCTTGCAACCGGATGCGTTGATTAACCTGCCGGGTGGACGGCAAGTGGTGGTCGATGCCAAAGTCAGTTTGACCGTCTGGCAGCAATTGATTGATTGCACCGATGAAAACGAACGACTTGCGCTGCAAAAGCAACACGTAGCGTCGCTAAAAAAACACATCAAAGGGCTGGCACCTAAGGATTATCAGCGCCTTGTGGGTTTGCAAAGCTTGGATTTTGTGCTGATTTTTGTTCCCATTGAAGCGGCTTTTGCGGCCGCTTTGCAAATCGAACCGGGACTGTTGCAAGAAGCCTATCAACAACAAATCATTATCGTCAGTCCGACCACTATGCTCGCTACTTTGCGCCTGATTGAAAGCCTCTGGCGGCAAGAGCGGCAAAGCCAAAACGCCCGCGAAATTGCAGAAGCCGCAGGCAGTCTGTATGACAAATTTGTCGGGCTAATCAATGACCTTGAAGACATCGGTAAACAGCTTAAAAAACTGGACGAAACCTATTCTAAAGCCCGCAATAAATTGGATAGCGGCCGCGGCAATCTGATTGGAAGGGTCGAAAGTTTGCGCAAACTCGGTGCGCGCGTCAGTAAACACTTGCCCACCGAACTACTTGAACGCGCCACAGCCTATCCGCAAGAAAAGGCAGAGGGCGATTAAATACAAGGCCACAATGGACATGGCAATAATTGGTAACAGGTACTGTCAAGTCAGGCCATTTTTGCGCTTTTGGCAGGCTCTTTTGGCAGACTAACTTGCTTGATAGCAGGTTTTTGACGCAAAATACACGAATCTCTTGGAATTTAAGCAGTATCCTTGGGAAGGCTGCTTGCCTTTCGTTGTTTGCGAGCACTGCTAATATTTTTGGCATGGCTAACGCCTGTGCCTATCATGGAAGATAAGTCCGGAGATTAATCCATGAAATTAAAGAATACTTTGGGTGCAGTTATCGGTGCCCTGCTGGCGGGTGCCTCCAGCACTGTCTTTGCCCAAGGCCAAGGTGCCGTTGAGGGGGAGATTTTCGCCAATCGTTTCTTTGCGGACTCTACCCGCGATTACAAACACGACAGCCGAGGTAAACTGTTTGGCGGTACCTTAGGCTATTTTTTAACCGATGATGTTGAATTGGCGTTGTCTTACGGTAGATACCACGATATCCGCCTCAAAGAGACCCCTTCCAGTAAAGTCCACGGTGAGGATTTTAGCCTGACCAGTATTTACCATTTCGGCACGCCAGGCGCGGGTCTGCGTCCCTATATTTCAGCCGGTTTTGGCCATCAAAGCTTGGGCCAAGGCGGTGGTGGGCGTGATCGCACCACCCAAGGCATTATCGGCGCTGGCCTTAAATATTATGTCGGCGAGAATTTCTTTCTGCGCGCTGGGGTCGATGGCCTTTACAACTTTGACCGCGGCGATAGCGAATGGCAGGCAGGTCTTGGCGTTGGCTTTAACTTTGGCGGCAGTAGCGGTGGCACCCGTACAGTGGCACAGGTAACGCCGCAGCCTGCACCTATTCCCACGCCTCTAGCTGCTTGTGCGGACAGCGATGGTGACGGTGTTTGCGACGATGTAGACCGCTGCCCGGATACTCCCCACGGCGTTGAAGTCGATGCTGATGGATGTTCGGTACAGTTTGTTCCGGTGCGTGCTGAATTGGACGTGAAGTTTGATTTTGACAAGGCACAGGTAAAACCGGAAAGCCAAGGCGACATCAAAAGTCTGGCAGACTTTATGCACCAGTACCCGCAGACCAGCACCAAGGTAGAAGGCCATACCGACTCGACCGGTGCAGATGCCTACAACCAGCGGCTGTCTGAGCGCCGTGCCAATGCGGTCAAACAAGTGCTGGTTAACCAGTACGGCATTGATCCGTCGCGCGTGGATTCGGCCGGTTACGGCAAAACCCGTCCGATTGCGGATAACGCCACCAAAGAAGGTCGTGCACTGAACCGCCGTGTAGAGGCGCAAGTGGAAGCGGAGAAGGAAGTTAGGCAATAAATCCGCTACCAACAAAAAACCGGCCTTGGCCGGTTTTTTGTTTTCGCATGTCAGATGCCGAGCTTGTCGCGCAAGCTGTAATACCAAGCACCGATTGCGGTAAAAGGCACGCGGAAAAGTCGCCCTCCGGGGAATGGGTAGTGTGGCAGTTCGGCAAAGGCATCAAAGCGACTGGCTTGCCCGTTAATGGCTTCGGCCAGCGCTTTACCGACCACATGGGTGAAGGTGACGCCGTGACCACTGCAACCTTGTGAATAATAAATGTTGTCATTAAGCCGTCCGACTTGCGGCAGGCGCGACAAGGTCAGCAGGAAGTTTCCTGTCCAGGCAAAATCGACCTTGACTTTTTCCAGTTGCGGGAAGGTTTTGAGCATTTTCGGGCGGATAATCGCTTCAATATTGGCCGGGTCGCGTGCGCCGTAGACTACGCCACCGCCGTAAATCAGCCGCCTTTCGGCAGAAAGCCGGTAGTAATCGAGCAGATAGTTGCAGTCCTCCACGCAGTAATCCTGCGGCAGCAGTGTTTTGGCGATCTCTTCAGACAGCGGTTCGGTGGTAATCACCTGAGTGCCACAGGGCATGGATTTGGCAGCCAACTCAGGCACTAGATTGCCAAGATAGGCATTACCGGCGACCACCACAAATCGGGCTTTAACTTGCCCTTCTGCCGTATGCACGACCGGCTGTGCGCCGCGCTCGATGCGCGTGGCGGGCGACTGTTCGTAAATGCGCCCGCTCAAGCGTTCAACCGCCGCTGCTTCACCTAGCGCCAGATTAAGCGGATGGATATGACCGCCGCTTTTATCCAACAGGCCGCCTACATAGCGCTCGCTGGCGACTACGCCGCGAATGCCTTGGTCGTCGAGCATCTCCAGTTGATTGTTATAACCGAAGCGTTCCCACAGGCGCTTTTGTGCTTCCAGATGCTTTATTTGCTTGGCGGTTAATGCGGCAAATACCCCGCCGTCTTTTAAATCGCAGGCGATGCCGTATTTTTGTACGCGCTCGCGGATAATACGCCCGCCTGCAAAGGCCATATCGGCCAGCAGTTTGGCGCTGCCCGCGCTGACGCTGCGTTCAATGGCATCAATATCGCGGCTGTAGCTGTTGACGATTTGCCCGCCGTTACGACCGGATGCGCCAAAGCCCACTTTGGCCGCTTCCAGCACAACCACGGAAAACCCGCCTTCAAGCAGGGCAATCGCCGTGGATAGGCCGGTGAAGCCCGCGCCAATCACGCATACATCGGCGCTGGTTTCACCCTGCAATGGCGGACGTTCAGGTGCGGGATTGGCCGAGGCTGCGTAATAGGAGGGTGGGTAATGGATCAATGACATTTCGGGTACTCCTTAAGCGGATGGCATGCGGCAAAACCGGCCATGCTACCTGAGATGTATTGTTTGGCACAGTTTGGCAAAAGCGCGACAGCCACAATGTGGCTGGCGTTCAGTCGGAAGCGAAGCCATGCTTCGCAAGCCCCCACAAGTGGGCTAGGGAGCTAGCACTCCACCGCGCTAACCGCGAGGCCGCCGCGCGAGGTTTCTTTGTATTTATCGTGCATGTCGGCACCGGTATCGCGCATGGTGCGGATGACGCGATCGAGCGAGATAAAGTGCTCGCCGTCGCCACGCAGAGCCATTTGTGCGGCGTTGATGGCTTTTACTGCGGCAATGGCATTGCGCTCGATGCAGGGCACTTGCACCAGTCCGCCGACCGGATCGCAAGTGAGTCCTAAGTTATGTTCCAGCCCGATTTCAGCGGCGTTTTCCCACTGTGCGGGGGTTGCGCCCAAGACTTCGGCGAGACCTGCGGCGGCCATTGCGCAAGCTGAGCCGACCTCGCCCTGACAGCCGACTTCCGCGCCGGAAATCGAGGCGTTTTTCTTGCACAGAATGCCAACTGCCGCCGCGCCCAAGAAAAAGCGCAGCAGGTCGTCCTCGCTGATGTGTTGGTTAAAGCGCATGTAATAGTGCAAAACCGCCGGAATAATCCCCGCCGCGCCGTTGGTCGGTGCTGTGACCATGCGCCCACCGGCGGCGTTTTCCTCGTTGACCGCGAGCGCGTAAAGGTTGACCCATTCCATCGCGCTCATGGTCGAGCCAATCAGGTTGGGCTGCTCAATGCGTTGCAGGCTTTGGTAGAGCCTGGCCGCGCGGCGTTTGACCTGTAGCCCGCCGGGCAAAATGCCTTCGGCGCTTAAACCGTTAGTCACGCATTCTTGCATCACTTGCCAGAGTTGCTCTAAACCTGCGCGAATATCGGCCTCGCTGCGCCAAGTCAGTTCATTGGCGAGCATTAAATCCGATACGCGCCGATGATGTTTTGCACAGAGCGTCAAAAGTTCGGCGGCGCTGGAAAATTGATAGGGCAGTTGGACCTGTGCCCCGTCAGGCTGTCCGGCGCTGGCCTGTGCTTCATCGACCACAAAGCCGCCGCCAACGGAATAGTAGGTATTGCTGTGTAACGCGCCGTTTTCGCCAAAAGCGATCAGGCGCATGGCGTTGGGATGATAGGGCAGGTTTTCATCCAGCAGGAGCATATCGCGCGACCAATCAAAAGGCACCGGCAGCTTGCCAGCGAGCAGCAGCGTGCCGCTTTGGCGCAGCGCTTCAATGGCTGGGGCAACCTGCTTGGGGGCGATTTTATCCGGCCAATGTCCCATCAAACCCATAATCACTGCATGATCGCTGCCGTGGCCGACCCCGGTGGCCGACAGCGAGCCGTACAGGCGCACCTCAATGCGTTTCACTTGGGCAAGCAAGCCCTGTTCGCGCAGCGCCTCGATAAACAGCGCCGCCGCCCGCATCGGGCCTACCGTATGCGAGCTGGATGGGCCGATGCCTATCTTAAACAGGTCAAATACGCTAATCGTCACAAGTATTCCCCAAGACTTAAATACGAAACGTAGCCAATGCCTATGATGGACGCGTGGGCGGCGGGTTTTGCTTCTGGTGCGACCTTTGCATACCGCAACGCGACAAGATTTTTTAATCAGTGTCTATTATCATTCGCAATTTTATGGAGCAGGAGCGGTAGGATGTTTGGCAGGAAACCTTTTCTAACGGCGCTGGTGCTGGGTTTTGCCGCCGTTTCGGCGCAGGCCGCAGCGGATGAAGTGGTGGTCTATTCCTCGCGCATCGACGAGCTGATCAAGCCGGTCTTTGATGCCTACAAGGCCGAAACCGGCGTGACCGTTAAATTCATCACCGATAAAGAAGCGCCGCTGATGCAGCGCATCAAGGCCGAAGGTGAAAACGGCGTGGCGGATTTGTTGATTACCGTCGATGGGGGCAATCTTTGGCAGGCCGAGCAAATGGGCATTTTGCAGCCGTTTAAATCGAAGGTGGTCGAGCAAAATATCCCGTCACAATACCGCTCCAGCACGGCGAGCTGGACGGGTTTGTCGTTGCGCGCACGCACCATCTTTTATTCCACCGAACGGGTGCAGCCGTCGGAGCTTTCCACTTACGAAGCGCTGGCGGATAGCGAGTGGGAAGGGCGGCTGTGTCTGCGCACCAGCAAAAAGGTCTACAATCAGTCACTCACCGCCACGCTGATTGAAACGCACGGTGCGGCCAAGGCCGAGCAAATCCTGCAAGGCTGGGTCAACAATTTGGCGACTGACCCGTTCTCCGATGACATCGCGCTGCTGCAAGCCATCGATGCCGGACAATGCGATGTCGGCATCGCCAATACCTATTACTACGGTCGCCTGCACCGGCAGAACCCGAATTTAAAAGTGCAGCCGTTTTGGCCGAACCAAAATGACCGCGGCGTGCATGTCAACCTGTCCGGCATTGGCTTAACGCTGCACGCACCGCATCCGGAGGCTGCAAAAAAGCTGATTGAGTGGATGACCGGCGAGCACGCACAGCGCATTTTTGCCGATACCAATCAGGAGTATCCGGCCAATCCGTCGGTGCCGCCGTCGGAAGAAGTGGCCTCTTGGGGCGGTTTTAAGGCCGATACCATTCCCGTTGAAGTTGCCGGGCTCCGTCAGGCTGAAGCCATCCGCATGATGGATAGGGTGGGCTGGAACTGATTTTCTCCCCTCTCCCATTTATGGGAGAGGGTGGCACAATATTTGTGATCGCCCTTCGGGGCGTTTTTGTTTTGGGATGTCTGTGTTGATTTCTGCGCGTTACGGTTATGGCCTGGTTTTCCCCATTGCCGCACTGGTCCTGCTGCCTTTAACGGTGCTACTGCTCAGTTGGGGGCATATCGACCAGGAAATCTGGTCACATCTGTGGGCGACGCAAATGCGCAAATTGCTCAGCAATACCTTGCTGCTGGCACTTGGCGTAGGTTTTGGCGTACTGCTTTTGGGGGTGAGTCTTGCCTGGCTGACCAGTTTGTGCGAGTTTCCCGGCAGGCGCTGGCTGGATTGGGCGCTCATGCTGCCGTTTGCCGTGCCTTCTTATGTGCTGGCGTTTGTCTTTGTCGGCCTGCTCGACTTTGCAGGGCCCTTGCAAACGCTGATGCGTGAATGGTTCGGTGCAGGCTTTCGGTTTCCCCGCGTGCGTTCGGCGGGCGGGGTGATTTTGGTGCTGGTGCTGGTGTTTTACCCTTACGTCTATTTGCTGGCACGCAGCGCTTTTCTCGCGCAAGGCAAAGGACTGATGGAAGCGGCGCGTTCGCTTGGACAAACGCCTTGGCAAGGTTTTTGGAAAGTGGCGCTACCGATGGCGCGTCCGGCGATTGGTGCCGGGGTTGCGCTGGCGCTGATGGAGACCTTGGCCGATTTTGGCGCGGTTGCGGTATTTAACTTCGATACCTTTACCACCGCTATCTACAAGACTTGGTACGGTTTTTTCAGCCTGGGTACGGCGGCGCAACTGGCCAGTTTGTTGTTGCTGTTTGTACTGCTGACGTTGTTTGGCGAGCGCTATGCGCGTGGTGCGCTACGCGCGGCCAATGAACGGGCAAGAACGGCGCCGCTCTATCGGCTGCACGGATGGAAGGCGCTGGCGGCGAGCAGTGGCTGCCTGTTGGTATTTGCCTTGGCCTTTGTCATTCCACTGTTGCAGCTTATTGCTTGGTTCTGGCAGCGCGGGCGCCTGGATTTGGACGAGCGCTACCTGGGCCTGATCATGCATAGCCTGTATCTGGCCGCGCTGGCCGCGCTGGTCACGGTAGCCGCTGCCTTGCTGCTGGCCTTTGCCCAGCGTTTTAGCCAAAAGCGCAGCGTGCAGGCCGCCGTTGGTATCGCCAATCTGGGCTATGCGCTGCCCGGCGCGGTGCTCGCCGTTTCGCTGATGCTGGGTTTTAGCTGGCTTGACCAAGTGCTGGTTATCCCGCTATCCAAAGCTTTGGGCGGTGCGGGCAAACCGCTGTTGGTCGGCAGCTTGACCGCGTTGATACTGGCCTACTTGGTGCGCTTTATGGCGGCGGGCTTTGGCACGCTGGAAAGCGCCTTGGCACGCATCCGCCCATCACTGCCGGAAGCTGCGCGTTCGCTGGGAACTTCCGGTACCGCACTGTTTTTGCGTGTCTATCTGCCGTTGCTGCTGCCGGCGGCGCTATCGGCGGCGCTTTTGGTCTTTGTCGATGTGCTCAAAGAAATGCCCGCCACCTTGCTGCTGCGCCCGTTCGGCTGGGACACGCTGGCCGTGCGCATTTTTGAGATGACCAGCGAAGGCGAATGGTCACGCGCCTCGCTGCCCGCATTAACGCTGGTCGCCGTCGGCCTGTTGCCCGTTATTGGCCTGATTCGCCGTTCAGCAAAGGCGCATTGACCCGTGCCGGTCGCAAGCGGCTACAATGCCTGCCCATCCAATAACGCCTGTCTGCTGGGAGAACTTATGGGACAGCACACTCCGCTCTATCAACAACACGTCGCGTTAGGCGCAAGGATGGTCGATTTTGGCGGCTGGGACATGCCGCTGCACTACGGCTCGCAAGTTGAAGAACATCATCAGGTACGCCGTGATTGCGGGGTCTTTGATGTCTCGCATATGGCCGTGGTCGATATCGCAGGCGAGGGCGCAAAGGCCTATTTGCAGCATCTGCTCGCCAATGATGTAGCAAGGCTGACTACCGTCGGCAAAGCGCTGTACAGCGCCATGCTTAATCCACAAGGCGGCGTGATTGACGACCTGATCGTCTATTTGACCGATAGCGGCTACCGTTTAGTGGTCAATGCGGGTACGCGCGATAAAGACCTCGCCTGGATGCAGCAGCAAGCAGGCGATTTTGCGGTGGAAATTACTTCGCGTCGCGACCTTGCCATGCTCGCCATTCAAGGGCCTTCGGCTCGCGCCAAGACCTGCGAACTCTTAGGCAGCGCCCGCGCTGCACTGATTGAGGGTTTAGAAGTCTTTCACGCGGTAGCGGACGGCGGCTGGTTTATCGCGCGTACCGGTTATACCGGTGAAGACGGGCTGGAAATTATCCTGCCGCAAAGCGAGGTTTGCGCTCTGTTTAATGACCTGATTGGCGCGGGTATTGCCCCGGTCGGTTTGGGCGCACGCGATACCTTGCGTCTGGAAGCAGGGATGAACCTGTACGGACAGGATATGGACGAAACCACCTCGCCACTGGCTGCCAATATGGCCTGGACGATTGCGTTCACGCCCAAAGAACGCCATTTTATCGGTCGTAACGTTTTAGAAGAACAGCGTGAGGCGGGCGAGTTGCCCAAATTGGTGGGTCTGGTTTTGGAAGAGCGCGGCGTACTGCGTGCGCATCAAACCGTGCGCGTGGAAGGTGCAGGTGTCGGTGAAATTACCAGCGGCAGCTTCTCGCCGACTTTAGGCAAATCCATTGCGCTCGCGCGCGTGCCTAAAGCGACCGGCGAACGTGCCGAGGTCGAAATTCGCGGCAAATGGTGCCCGGTGCGCGTAGTCAAACCGGCTTTTGTGCGAAATGGCAAAGCGCTGATTTAATTCGATAAATCCGAGGAGATAAAAATGAGTACAACCCCAAACGACCGTCGCTATGCGAAAAGCCATGAATGGGCGCATCTGGAAGCCGATGGCAGCGTTAGCGTTGGCATTTCCGACCACGCGCAAGAAGCTTTGGGCGATGTGGTATTTGTCGAGCTGCCACAAGTCGGCAAACAACTGGCCGCCGGGCAAGAAGCGGGCGTGGTCGAATCGGTCAAAGCCGCTTCCGATATTTATGCGCCGATAGCAGGGCAAGTGATTGCCGTCAACGAAGCGCTGCAAGACAGTCCCGAGCAGCTAAACAGCGAGCCGTACCAAAGCTGGATTTTTCGCCTGAAACCCAACGATGCCAGCGAACTGGATAACCTTTTAGACAGCAGCGCCTACCAAGCGAGCATCGACTAACCCTTATCTACTCGCTCGTCCCATCTGCGGGGCGGGCAGACTGTGAGTTCCAACCATGCCACAAACGCCCCGCCTGTCCCAACTGGCGCAGCCCGATGCTTTTTTGCGCCGTCACCTTGGCCCTTCGGATGACGAGCAGCAAGCCATGCTGCAAACCTTAGGTCTTGCTAGCCGTGATGAACTGATTGAGAAAACCGTGCCGCCGGCCATCCGCCTGCACACACCGCTTGACTTGCCCGAGGCGCTGGATGAACCCGCAGCGCTCGCCAAACTGCGCGGCTATGCCGAGCAAAACCAGCTTTTTACCAGTTTGATTGGCATGGGCTACTACGGCACCCACACGCCCAATGTGATTGTGCGCAATGTGCTGGAAAACCCCGGCTGGTATACCGCCTACACGCCCTATCAGCCGGAAATCTCGCAAGGCCGCCTCGAAGCGCTGCTGGCTTTTCAGCAGATGACCTGTGATTTGACCGGTCTTGAACTCGCCGGTGCTTCGCTATTGGATGAAGCCACCGCAGCGGCTGAAGGTATGGCCTTGGCAAGGCGCATAAGTAAAAGCCAAGCGAATGCATTTTTTGTCGATAAAAACTGCCATCCGCAGACTATTTCTGTACTGAAAACCCGCGCGGGCGCGTTTGCTTTTGAACTGATTATCGATGAGCCGGAAAAAGCCGCCGAAACGGATGTTTTCGGCGCACTGCTGCAATATCCAGACAGCTTCGGCGAAATTCGTGACTTAAAGCCGATTATCGATGCGCTGCACGCCAAACAAGCGCTGGCCTGTGTGGCGGCGGATTTGCTCAGCCTGTTGCTACTCACCCCGCCCGGAGAACTGGGTGCGGACGTCGTGCTGGGTTCGGCGCAGCGTTTTGGCGTGCCGATGGGCTACGGCGGGCCGCACGCGGCATTCTTCGCCACCCGTGATGCTTACAAACGCGCCATGCCCGGACGGATGATTGGCGTCTCCAAAGACGCACGCGGCAAGCTCGCGCTGCGCATGGCACTGCAAACCCGCGAGCAGCATATCCGCCGTGAAAAAGCCAACTCCAACGTCTGCACCGCACAGGCGCTGCTCGCCAATATCTCCGCCTTTTACGCCATCTACCACGGCCCGGTGGGCTTAAAACGCATAGCGCAGCGTGTGCAGCGGTTGACCGAAATTCTTGCCGCGGGTCTTGAGCGCGCTGGCATTGCCCGCTCAAATAAGCATTTCTTCGACACCTTAACCCTGCGCGTCAAGCCGCAAGCGGCCATTCTTGAACGGGCGCAAGCGGCACGCATCAACTTACGCATGGTCGATAGCGAGCATTTAGCGCTTAGCCTGGATGAGACGTGCAGCGAAGCGACGGTAGAGCAACTGTGGACGGTATTTTTGGGCGAAGGGCATGGCCTTTCACTCGCGACATTGGATAACGAAGCATTAGCCGGCGGTATTCCTGATGAGCTGCGCCGCACTTCAGACTATTTAACCCATCCGCTGTTTAACCAATACCACAGCGAAACCGAAATGCTGCGCTATTTAAAGCGCTTGGAAGACAAGGACTTGGCGCTTAATCAGGCGATGATCCCGCTCGGCTCCTGCACCATGAAGCTCAATGCCAGCAGCGAGATGATGCCGATTAGCTGGCCGCAATTGGCCGCGCTGCATCCCTTTGTGCCGCGCGAGCAAGCGATGGGCTACCGGCTGATGATTGACGAGCTGGAACGCTGGCTCTGTGCCATTACCGGTTTCGATGCCATCAGCATGCAGCCCAATTCCGGCGCACAAGGCGAATACGCGGGCTTGCTCGCCATTCGCGCTTACCAAAAAAGCCAAGGGCAACAAGCGCGCGACATCTGCCTTATTCCCGCTTCCGCGCACGGCACCAATCCAGCGACCGCTCATATGGCCGGTCTTCGCATTCAAATCGTCGAATGCGACGAGCAGGGCAACGTCAACCGTGAAGACCTCGCGCGTAAAGCGGCAGAGGCTGGGGACAGGCTGTCCTGCCTGATGATTACCTACCCCTCGACCCACGGCGTGTATGAAGAAGGCATCGACGAAATCTGCGCCTGCATCCACGCGCACGGTGGGCAGGTTTATATGGACGGCGCAAATCTCAACGCGCAAGTCGGCCTCGCGCGTCCGGCCGATATAGGCGCGGACGTTTCCCATATGAACTTGCACAAAACCTTCTGCATTCCGCACGGCGGCGGCGGGCCAGGCATGGGGCCGATTGGCGTAAAAGCGCACCTTGCGCCCTTTGTCGCCGGGCACCCGGTGGTCGATTTGGCAGGCGCACAGGCAAGCAACTCGGCGGTCAGCGCCGCACCTTGGGGCAGCGCCAGCATTTTGCCGATTACCTGGATGTATATCGCCCTGTGCGGGCAAGGGCTTAAAACCGCGAGCGAAGTGGCCATCTTAAATGCCAACTATCTGGCGGTGCGACTGAGTCAGGCTTATCCGCTGCTGTTTTCTGGGCGTAACGGACGGGTGGCGCATGAGTGCATTATCGACTTGCGCCCGCTTAAAGCGGCCAGTGGCATCAGCGAAGAAGACGTTGCCAAGCGCCTGATGGACTACGGCTTCCACGCCCCGACCATGTCTTTCCCGGTTCCGGGCACACTGATGATTGAGCCCACGGAAAGCGAGTCCAAACGCGAACTCGACCGCTTTATTGAGGCCATGCTCGCCATTCGTGAAGAAATCGCCCAAGTCGAACGCGGCGAACTGCCAGCGGACAACAACCCGCTAAAAAACGCCCCGCACACCTTGGCCGATGCGATGGACTGGAAACGCCCGTACCCCTTGGCACAAGCGCTAACCCCAACGGCCGCCACGCGCGAACATAAATACTGGCCCGCGGTCAATCGCGTAGACAATGTCTACGGCGACCGCCACCTGGTCTGCGCCTGCCCGCCGATTGACGACTGGCGCGAGTAAGTGAAATCTCCCCTCTTTCCTGCTTGCGAGAGAGGGGAGGCAGGGTACAGCGCAATGCCCTGCCTTTTCCCCATCCACCCACTACAATCGGCTACTTTCTTCGCGCAGACCTTTAACCATGCCTGATTCCGTCCACTGGCTGCGCCATGCCAGCCCTTATATCAACGCGCACCGTGACCGCACCTTTGTACTGATGCTGCCCGGCGAGGCGCTGGAGCATGAGGGTTTTGCCAATATCGTGCACGATTTGGTACTGCTGCACAGCTTGGGTGTGCGCTTGGTCTTGGTCTATGGCGCAAGGATGCAGATTGCCCAGCGCCTTGCCGAACGCGGTCTTGGCGAAAGCTATCAAGGCGAGCTGCGCATTACCGACAGCGCCGCATTAACGGCGGTGATTGATGCAGTAGGAACACTGCGCACCGCGCTGGAGGCGCGGCTGTCGATGGATATGGCCGCCTCACCGATGCAGGGCGCAAGGCTGCGCGTGGTCAGCGGCAATCTGGTCACCGCAAAACCCATTGGCGTGGTCGATGGTATTGACTACCAGCACACCGGCGAAGTGCGCCGTATCGACCGCAAAGGCATCAACCGCCTGCTCGATGAACGGACTTTGGTGCTGCTGCCGCCGCTCGGCACCTCGCCAACAGGTGAAGTGTTCAACCTAAGTTGTGAAGAAGTCGCCAGACAAACCGCCATTGCCCTGGCTGCGGACAAATTGCTGCTGCTGGGCAGCGAGGCCGGCATTTTAGACGAGGCGGGCGAACTGCTGCGTGAACTGACCCCAGCGCAAGCTGACGCGCAACTCGCCCGCCTTGGCGTGGAAAGCGAAGCAGGCGGCTTGCTGGCGGCGGCGCTGGCGGCTTGTCGAGGTGGGGTAGGACGCAGCCACATTATCAGCTACCGGCAAGACAGCGCCCTGCTCTCTGAACTCTTTACTCGCCTCGGCAGTGGTACTTTGATTACCAAAGAACAAATGGAGTCACTGCGCCTTGCCAGCATTGAAGATGTTGGCGGTCTGCTGGAATTGATTGCCCCGCTGGAAGAAAAAGGCATTTTGCTGCGCCGCTCGCGGGAAATTCTCGAACAGGAAATCGAGCGCTTTAGCCTGATTGAACGCGATGGCCTGATTATCGCTTGTGCCGGTCTTTATCCCATTGAAGGCACAGATTGCGGCGAACTCGCCTGCCTTGCCGTACACGCGGACTATCGGCATGAAAGCCGTGGCGAGCAACTGCTCGCCCATATTGAAAGCCGCGCCCGTAATCAAGGCATTAAAACCCTGTTTGTATTAACCACGCGTACCGCGCATTGGTTTCGTGAACGGGGGTTTATGCAAAGTAGCGTTGAACGATTACCCAGCATTCGCGCCAGTTTTTATAATTACCAGCGCGGCTCCAAGGTATTTGAAAAAGCCTTATAGCCGTTATTACGGCGCATGGATCATGCCTATCGGCATGCCCGCTCGCCAATCATAATGTAGGGTGCATTGGTATTGTCGCTAATTAAAATCGGCATAACAAACATAAACAGTTATTTACGCTTAAATGCGGAAATTGTTTTTATATGTCGCTTCATAATTGGTACCGAGGAGGGGCATCAAATAACGCATATAATGCATTGATTTTTAAATAAATCTTGAATCTATTGGCGTAATTATGGCGTAATCGATAAGTCCCAATAAGCACAAAAAGTAGTGGTTATGCCTTTCATAGTGCAGCCCAGAACGCAATCCCAGAGGCCAAGACGGCCACACAGCCAGCCATCAAGCTTATGTAGGCCGCTTGCCTTGCTCGCTCTATGGACGGCTCAAGCTGTGCTTTGATGTTGGCTGTCCTGGTCTGTACGGTCTGTGTTATCGCCTCTTGTAAGTCTTTTTTGCTTTCAATCAGTGTTTTATTGATAATCGCTTGGGCTTGGTTTTTTGCTTCGCCAAGCATCTGATTAACAATAGCGCTGATATATTCGTTAGGGTCTTAGGAAGCAAACGCGATCAAAGCGGCTGTTCACGCAGTAATTTTAGCAAGGCCAGATAGATGTTTTCATGTCGATGATTGA
>NZ_LSZO01000179.1 GCF_001580025.1 Ventosimonas gracilis
TGTCAGTGATAAGTAATCTGTCCGCATCAGTAGCAAATGAACTGTCCGGTTTTACTGACCGCCGAGGAGGTGGTCATGAAACGGACGCTATTGCTACAGGAGTTACGGAAGATGCGATTCGAGCACGCTTACGGGGCATGGACAGAGGGGCGGTTAAGCCAGCATGAGGCGGCGCAGTTACTGGGGGTCTGCGAGCGCACTTTTCGGCGGTATTGCAGCCGCTTTGAAGAGGAAGGTCTGGACGGCTTGATAGACCGTCGTCTGGCGCAGGTTTCGCACCGTCGCGCCCCGGTCGATGAGGTCATGGCGTTGTGCGAGCGTTACCGCAGCCGGTATCAGGGCTGGAGCGTGAAGCACTTTCACACCTGGTACCGGCGCGAAGGCGGCACGCGCAGCTATAGCTGGGTCAAGAGCCGCTTGCAGGAAGGCGGTCTGGTGGCCAAGGCGTCCGGGCGCGGCAAACACCGCAAGCGGCGCGAACGGGCGGCGTGGCCGGGGATGATGCTGCACCAAGACGCCAGCACGCACACATGGGTTCCTGGGTGTCAGTGGGACTTGATCGTCACGATGGATGACGCCACCAACGAACACTACAGCATGTTCTTCGTCGAGCAGGAAGGCACGGCATCGAGCTTTCAGGGCATCCGGGACGTGATCGTGACCAGGGGTCTATTTTGCAGCCTGTACACCGACCGTGGCAGTCATTACTGGCATACGCCCGAGGTGGGCGGCAAGGTGGACAAGGTCAATCTGACCCAGGTCGGGCGGGCGATGAAGCAATTGGGTATCGAGATGATTCCTGCGTATTCACCCGAAGCCAGGGGGCGTAGCGAGCGGATGTTCGCCACGCATCAGGAGCGCTTGGTCAAGGAGCTGGCGCTCTTTGGCATCACCGACATGGCAAGCGCCAACCGCTACCTGCGCGAGCAATACCTGCCCGCATTCAACGCCGAATTCATGCAGCCTGCGATGGAGCAAGGCTCAAGCTTCGTGGCGTGCGACGTCCGCCAAATTGACGACATTTTGTGCGAGCACTTTGAGCGCACGGTCGGCAAGGACAACTGCGTGAGCTTTGATGGTCTCAAACTGCAAATCCCGCAGGATCGGGCACGCATGCACTATGTGAAGGTCAAGGTTCGGGTGCTGCGCTATCCCGATGGCGATCTGGCCGTGTTTCACGGGCCGCGTTTGCTGGCGCGGTTCACAGCCGATGGACAGCCGTTTGGAGAGGAGATGAAAAAAGCCGCGTAACCGTCCGGCGCAGGCCGCGCCTTGCGGTTTCAGGCGGCTACGGGCTACGCCCTACGCCGCCTGAAACCGCAAGGCAAAACCGGACAGTTCATTTGCTTTAAAACCGGACAAGTCTATTTGTTGACAACA
>NZ_LSZO01000180.1 GCF_001580025.1 Ventosimonas gracilis
ACTTGGTGCTTTGGGCATATGCTGGAACTTGCCGAGCCGGACGAGTACACGCCGGACACGGTGCCGCGCAGTAAAGCGGGCAAGAAGTACTGGCGGGTGGAGGATCTGCCGATTATTCCGACCGATTGGATTTTAAAACCCAAGGCGGAGGCTAAAAAACAACTGGCGGTGATCGGCAAGCTGATTAAACAGGCCGATGAAATCGTCCATGCGGGCGACCCCGACCGTGAAGGGCAGCTTTTGGTCGATGAAGTCCTGGAGCATTTCCATAACAAGAAACCGGTTAAACGCTTTTGGGTATCCGCACAAGACAAGGTATCGATACAGCGTGGTTTGGCGGCGCTTAAAAACAATCAAGACTACGCCGGATGGGCGAACGCTGCTCGCGCTCGCTCGCGTGCCGACTGGTTGATTGGCATGAACCTGTCGCGCGCCTATACCTTGTCGGCCCGCCGCAGTGGCGGCTCTGCGTTATTAACCGTAGGACGGGTGCAAACGCCAACGCTTGCGTTAGTGTCGGCGCGCGACCGCGCGATTGAAGCCTTTGTACCGGTGGCTTATCACCGCATCAGGGCGCTTTTTGCGCATCAGAACGGATCATTTTCAGCGAGCTGGAAGCCGCGCTTGAGCCAGGAAGGTTTGGACAGCGAAGGCCGACTGATTAACACGGCCATTGCCGATAGCTTGATTGCGGCGATCAATGGCAAAACGGGTGCGATTACCGACTACAAGACGGAAATGAAAACCGAGGCGCAGCCTTTGGCCTTTGCCCTGTCCGACATGACCGCGCTGGCATCGAGCCAGTACGGTTATAGCGCCGAACAATGCTTAAAAATCTGCCAGTCGCTGTACGAAACCCACAAACTCACCAGCTACCCGCGTACCGATTGCGCTTATTTGCCCCAAAGCCAATGGGCGGACGCGCCCGCCGTGCTGGCGGCGTTAAAGCAAGTCAATCCCGAGTTTGCCGCGCTCATCGATGCCGCCAATCCAACGCTTAAATCACCGACCTGGAACGATAAAAAGATCACCGCGCACCACGGCATTATCCCGACGGCGCACCTGGGCAATAAAAGCGCTTTAAGCGAACCAGAACGCAATCTGTATGAACTGATTGTCCGTGCCTATATCGCGCAGTTCTGGCCGGTTCACCAATACCTGCAAACCCGCGTAGCGCTTGAGGTTTCCGGCGAGACCTTTACCGCAAGCGGCAAAACCGTCCGCCAAAACGGCTGGAAAGACGTTTACCCGCAGGCGGACGAAGACGAGAACAAACCGGCCAAGGGTAAAGCAGGCAGTGAAGAGGAAGACGCTGGCGGCGGGCAGCACCTGCCCGCCATGAACACGGGTGAGAAGGCGACGTGCACCAACGCGCAGCGCATCGACGCCCAAAGCAAACCACCATTGCGCTTTACCGAGGGCACGCTGGTACGCGCGATGGAAAATATCCATCGTTTTGTCGCAGACCCCGAACACAAAAAACGCCTGCGCGACGGCGACGGTATCGGCACATCTGCTACCCGCGCTTCAATCATCAGCGAGCTTAAGCGCCGCACGTTTTTGGAAACCCAAGGCAAACAGATTCGCAGCAGCGCATTGGGGCGCGCTTTGGTGGATGCGCTGCCGGAAGCGGTGAAAAGTCCGCTACTGACCGCGCTCTACGAACGGCTGTTAAAAGCCATCGAGCAAGGCGAAAAACCGCTGGATGAGTTTGTTGCCCGCCAAGAAGCCTTTGTCCGCACACAAGTGGCCGAAGCGGCAGAAGGCCGCGTGCTGCTTGCCAGTGCCGCCAGCGGCAGCTTGGCTTCCGGCATTACCCATAAAAAATCCGCCGCCTGCGTGACCGAGCACGCTTGCGGTGCTTGCGGCAGTGCCTTGGTTCGGCGCAAGGGCAAAGCGCCAAAAGGCGGGTTCTGGTTTGGTTGCAGCGCCTTTCCTGCCTGCAAGCAGACCTATCCCGAAACCCAAGGACTGCCGGACTACAGCAAAGCGCGCGCTACACTGGCCGCGCCTGTCCCGGCCTGAACCATCCCTTAAAGGAGCAACACCATGATCATGAGCCAAGAAGAGTTCGAGCGTTTTATGAGTCGCACTGAAATACTCGCCACTGACGATGAGCCATTAACCGAGGAGGAACGGCAAACGGTAGAGGCGCTGCGCACTGAGCGCGAGAACTACGACGAAAAAGCTGATTTACGCGAGCGGGTGGAAGCCAAGCTGCAAGCCCAAGCCGACAACCCCGGCCTTGTAGTCGAGTTCGATCCCGACGAAGCGGAGCACTTAGGATTGTTCGAGGAAACCGCCATGAGCTTTGAAGACGCATGGGCGGCGCGTTTTGACGATGTAGCACCCGACGATGGTGCGCCCTAAGCCCATCCCCGCAGCACACGCCATCAAACCATCTAAGGACCAGGACAGGCCATCATGGAACAAGAAAGCAAGCGCGAAGCCTATCATCGGCAAGTCGCCGAAAAACTCATCAAGCAACTCGAACAAGGCACCGCCCCTTGGCAGCGGCCTTGGCGCGACGCCGAAACCATGCCGTTTAACGCGGCCACCGGCAAAGCCTACAAAGGCGTTAATACCCTGCAACTGATGAGCGAGGGCTATTCAGACCCGCGCTGGATGACCTATGTGCAGGCGAAAAGCATCGGCGCACAGGTTAAAGCCGGTGAAAAAGGCACCGTGATCCACTACAGCCAATACGAAGAAGAGCGGGTTAAGCGCGATAAAGACGGTAAGCCTGTTTTGGACGAACAGGGCGAAACCGTCAAAGAGACGGTCAAACTGATACGGCCGAAAAATTTTCAAGCACACGTATTTAATATCGAGCAAATCGATCACCACAATCTGCCGCCGCTGCCACCGAAAAGCCAGCAAGCGGATTGGAACCCGATAGCCCGCGCCGAGCAGATTTTGGCCGCATCCGGCGCGAGCATCAGCCATCAATCGGGCAACCGCGCGTTTTATAAGCAGGACAGCGACCGCATCTGCCTGCCCGAGAAAAGCCAGTTCGCAAGCGCCGAAGGTTACTACGACACCGCACTGCACGAGTTGGGTCATTGGACAGGCCACGAAAGCCGCCTAAACCGCGATCTCAAGCATAGCTTTGGCAGCCAGGGCTACGCCAAGGAAGAATTAAGGGCCGAAATCGCTTCAATGATGCTGGCAGGCGAAATAGGCATTGCCCACGACAGCGAACAAAACGCCGCCTATGTGGGGGCATGGATAAAAGTCCTTAAAGACGACCCGCAAGAAATCTACCGCGCCGCCAAGGATGCCGAGCAAATCCAACGTTATGTTTTGGGTTTGGAACAAAAACAGCAGCTTGCACAGGAGCAAGAACAGCAGGAGCCACAAACCCAAACCACAACAGAGGCACCGTCCGTTCAAGTTTCGCTTGAACCACAGCCGTTCGATATGACAGAGGCCGCGCAGGTCTATTCGGATAACGTGAAACGTCTGGAAAGCCTGCTGGCTGCCCATCCTGAACACCGCGTGCAGGACATCCAGCAAGCCGCGCGTGCCATGAGCGAAAATGGCTACAGCAGCCACCCGATCTATAACGAAACGCTGCCGGATGATTGGACGGGCGAGGTACGCATTGTGCCTTCGGTGCGCGACGTCGAGAGCGGGCAGATTATCCCCGCCGAGCAGGCAGGCCGTCCGCCAGAAGGCTACGCGGTATACGCGCGCAAGGGCGATGCTTTCGAAGGGGAGGCGGCTTGGAAACCTATAGTCGGGGCAAAAACGCAAGAAGAAGCACAGGCCAAAGTCGAACACATCCGCCTGATTGACGCGCTGGTCAGCACCAATCCCTATGACCAGGCGGTCACGCTGGCACTGATTGAGGCCGAACGGGTTTGGAATAACCCAAGTGCCACCGATGAAGAAAAAGAACAGGCCAAAGAGGCGCTGGACGTCGTGATGGACCTTGCCGACATGGCGGGGATGGCCGGGCAAGCGCCGACCAGCGAAGTGCTTACGGCAGTTCCCAGCGCAGAACCCGTGCCAGCGCCATCCCCAGCCACCACCGAGTCGCCAGCGCTTGAAATTCCGAGCAGCGAGCAGGTGTCTCAAGATAACAAGGCCAAGATAGCCCATTTGCTGTCCGCCCATCCCGAACCCATCGGCCAGCGCTTGCGTGAAACGGCTTATGCCCTGCAAAAAGACGGTCTGGACAGCCAGCCGGTCTTTGGGCAAATCCTGCCGCATGACTGGACGGGCGAGGTACGCGTTGTGCCTTCGGTGCGCGACATCGAGAGCGGGCAGGTGATGCCCGCCGAGCAGGCTGGCCGTCCGGCAGAAGGCTACGCGGTATACGCGCACAAGGGCGAAGCTTTCGAAGGCGAGCAGGCTTGGCAAGCGATTACCGCGAGCAAAACCGAAGCACAAGCACAAAGCCGCGCCGAACAACTGCAATTGCTCGATGCTTTGCTGCAAAACAATCCCTATAACCAAGCGGTGCAACTGGCTTACATCGAAAGAGAGCGCGTTGCCCGCAATCCAGAGGCGACTGATAAACAGCGCAGTGAAGCCAAAGAAGCCGTTAAATCCGCGCAATCGCTGGCCGAACTCGCCGAACTGAAGCAACAGCAGGCGCAGCAGCAAACCGTCTATACGGCGCAATCGGCAGGATCCGAGCAGCCAAACGAGCGGCATTATCTAAAAACCGCGTTCAAAGACCGCGAGCAGGTTAAAAAGCTGGGCGCAAAATGGGACGCCGCGGAAAAACTCTGGTACGTCCCCGAAGGTATCGATCAAGCCGCCTTTGCTAAGTGGCCGCAGACCACGCCACAGCAGGCCAAAGCCGAACGCGCACAAAACGCGCCGCAGGCAAGCCAGGCACAAGCGCCGCAGGCAACACCGGCCAAACGCCACTATCTGGCGGTGCCCTTTGAGCGCAAAGACGAAGCCAAAGCCGCCGGAGCACGTTGGGATAAGGCGGCAAAGGCTTGGTATGCCGGGCCGCAGGCGGATATGGAAACGTTGGCCAAATTCAAAGCGGAAAATATATCCATCCAGCAAGCACTACCCATCCGCCCGCAAGAAGAGTTTGCCGCCGCCATGCGCAGCATTGGCCTGGTGGTGGACGGCGAGCATCCGATTATGGACGGCAAGTCCCATCGGGTTGCGGTAGAAGGCGGCAAAAAAGGCGCAAAAGACGGTTTTTATGTGGCGCATCTGGACGGCAGACCGGCAGGCAGCATCAGCAACAACCGCACCGGCGCG
>NZ_LSZO01000181.1 GCF_001580025.1 Ventosimonas gracilis
CCCGTTGAGCACAAAGTGCGAATAAGGGAGGTGAAGTTAGATAAGCGGCTTGCCGATTAGCTAACTTCACACATCCTGCCCGCTTTTTTCCCTGGACTTAAATGCACTATAGGGTATTTTTTTGTGCACTCAAGATGCACTAGCAAAATAATTTAGGACAATTCCCGTTTTTTAGCGACAATAAAGGACTAAGGGCAAAAATAATTATAGTGTCCCTATTGTTTGTTCATCCGGTGTCGTTGAAAATGTCGTTCAGGTGTCGTCCAGTGTCTATAAAGTGCATATAAAAGTGTCGTTCTAGTGTCCATGAGGTGCATGCTAGTGTCCATGAGGTGCATGCTAGTGTCTATGAGGTGCATAAAATTGTTTTGAAGGGTGAAAGAAGTGTCTAAATCTCTTTCGGAAAGAGTCATCGCGCGAATTAAGTCACGCTCTCAAAGAAGCCTTCTAAATAACAAGGCTATATTTTCAGCTTTGCATGATGAAATATTAGAGGCGATTAATAACGGCTGCTCACTAAAAGCTATCTGGGAAACCTTGTATGAAGAAAATAAGATCGACTTCAAATATAGGGCATTTTTGCAGCATGCTTACCAGCATACTGATATTTTGGAAAAAATTGGAGGATCAAAAAAGAAAGATACGGCAGCAGTTAAACCATTGCCGCCAAAACCAGAAAAATCAACCCCAAGAGGAGCCACTGAATCATCAGAAATTCCAGCTTTTAAAATCAAACGAAAACACGATCTAAAGGACTTTAAATAATGTCTACAGTACACATGGTTTTACAAGGAAAAGGCGGCGTAGGCAAATCCATGCTTGCGGCTATGCTTGCGCAATTTAAAATAAGCAAAGGGCAGACGCCTCTCTGTATTGATACTGACCCTGTTAATGCAACTTTTGCAGGTTATGATTCACTTGATGTTCAAACCTTGGATGTAATGCAAGGCGATAAGATCAATTCGCGCAGTTTTGATATGCTTATTGAGCTTATCAGCAAAACGACTGAAGATACCATTATTGATAATGGTGCCAGCTCTTTTATACCGATGTCTTCTTATTTAATGGCTAATGATATACCTGCTCTTCTGCAAGAAATGGGACACCAACTATTCGTGCATACCGTTATCACAGGCGGACAAGCCATGCCCGATACACTCGGTGGTTTTGATGCTTTGGTACGACAATTCCCAGATGAGTGTCAGTTTGTTGTTTGGCTTAACCCTTATTGGGGAAAAGTGGAAAATGAAGGATTGAGTTTTGAGGAAATGAAAGTTTATAAAAACTACTCTGATAGAGTAATTAAACTGATAACTCTCCCCGAGCTTAAACCCGACGAAACCTACGGGCAGGACTTTTCAAACATGCTCAAGGCGAGACGAACTTTTGAAGAGGCTATCGATGCAGAAGAACATATTGTGCCACGGCAAAGATTAAAAATTATTCAGAGAAAAATTTTTTCTGAATTAGATAATGACCCTGCCAAGGTACTAACCTATGGCGCTTGATTTGGAAGCTGTGGCCGCAGAAATTGGCAAACGACATGGCATAAAAATCACCAAAGATGACCCGATTATGATTCTGGTCACGGTCATTGCTCTGCTGGAACAGGAAATGTTCCAGCAGAAGCAAAAATTGATGACTGACGTCGTGTCGGAAGTAGAAGCCTTTATGACGCGCAATAACGAAGGGTCTTAGGAAGCAAACATGTTTTTATGGCATGATAACTTCCTGATATGACTGGTAAAAATAGGTACTTCAAACGTTCGAAAATCA
>NZ_LSZO01000182.1 GCF_001580025.1 Ventosimonas gracilis
CTGATTTTCGAACGTTTGAAGTACCTATTTTTACCAGTCATATCAGGAAGTTATCATGCCATAAAAACATGTTTGCTTCCTAAGACCCTACTGAAATAGTCGAAGAGGATGCGGCCTTCTATGTCTTTATCCAGAGCCAAGACGGCGAAAGCTTTGTGCTGCTACAAGACCAGCAAGAATTTGAAGCGCACGAACAAGCACTGTTTAACGTGGTGCTGGCCGGTTTTTTATTAACGCTACTGTTCGCCTTTGCCTTGGGACTGTTAATGGCACGCAAAGTGATGCAGCCGCTGTCGCGCCTCGCCGGACAGGTACGCAACCGTAACCAACTGCACCCGCTCGCCCCGGCATTGGCGGCGGATTACCCGAATGATGAAATCGGCCAGCTCGCCGCCGCTTTTGACAGCACCTTGGGTGAAGTGCGCAGCCTGCTCAACCGCGAGCGCCTGTTTACCAGCGACGTCAGCCACGAACTGCGCACGCCGCTGATGGTCATTGCCAGCTCGTGTGAACTGCTGGACGAGGTGCCGCTTGTCCCCCGCCGCCCGCGAACAAATCGCCCGTATCAGCCGTGCCTGCTCCGATATGCGCACACTGGTGGAGATTTTTCTGCATCTGGCACGCGGCAAAGAAAGCCGCGAGACCCTAGATGAAAATAAGAGCCTCGCAGCAATCGCGCGCCAGCAATACCAACTCTGGCAGCCACTGTTTGCCGAAAAACATCTGGATTTACAGCTTATCGAACAAAGCGAAGACCAAGGCCGCTACCCACCGGCTTTTTTGGCAACGGTCATCACCAACTTGCTGCGCAACGCCCTGCACTACAGCGAACACGGCACGGTACGGCTGGTACTGCAAAGCGGCGGCTTTTGCGTGGAAGATGAGGGCATCGGCATTGCCCCATCACAGCACGAGACGATTTTTCAGCCCTTTGTGCGCGGCCAAAATGCTCGTGGTGAAGGGCTGGGTCTTGGCCTGTCACTGGCCAGACGCATCTGCACCCGCCAAGGCTGGGAAATTACGCTGGATGCCACCAAAACCCGCGGCTGCTGCTTTGTGGTGAGGTTGCAGGCGACACAGTAAAAGCAGTCAATACATCACCAATGACGTCCACCCTTAAGAGCACTCTCTCTCCAAAGCAGGAGAGATTGGCTTTTAAGCCGCTTTTTTAAGGGCGAAACTGCCTTGACGGTCGCGGTTAAGCGCACTGAATACAGCGCGAAAGCTCGCGGTGGTGAGGTTTTCGTCGATACCGATGCCATACAGACTACGCCCACCGGCTACGCGCAGCTCCACGTAAGCGGCGGCTTTGGCGTTGGTGCCAGAGCCGATGGCGTGTTCGTTGTAGTCCATCACTTCAGCCTTAACCGGCAAGGCGGCGACCAAGGCTTCCAACGGGCCGTGGCCTTCTCCCGTCCAAGATTGCGGCTTACCTGCCAGGTTCGCCTCCTGCACACGCAAGGTGACGCAACAAACACCGTTTTCTTCGTGCAGGCTGTGGCTTTCCAGTCGATAAGGCGCATCGGCCGCTAAATATTCCTGCTCCAGCAGCGCGTAGATTTGCGCGGCGGTTAATTCCAGCCCCAGCCGGTCGGTTTCCCGTTGTACCACTTGGCTGAATTCGATTTGCGCACGGCGCGGCAGGCTGATGCCGTATTCCTGCTCCAACAAAAAGGCAATTCCACCCTTGCCGGACTGGCTGTTGACGCGAATCACCGCTTCATAGCTGCGACCAATATCGGCCGGGTCAATCGGCAGGTAAGGCACCTCCCAAAGCGCATCGGCCTTTTGTTGGGCAAAGCCTTTGCGGATGGCATCCTGATGCGAGCCGGAAAACGCGGTATGCACCAAATCGCCCACGTAGGGATGGCGCGGATGTACCGGCAACTGGTTGCAGTCTTCCACCAGTTTACGCACCGCGTCGATATCAGAAAAATCCAGACCCGGGTTAATCCCTTGGGTATAGAGGTTTAGCGCCAGCGTGACCAAACAGACATTACCGGTACGCTCGCCATTGCCAAACAGGCAACCTTCCACGCGGTCGGCACCGGCCATCTGCGCCAACTCCGAAGCGGCAACGCCGGTGCCACGGTCGTTGTGGGTATGCACGCTGATAATCACCGAATCACGCCGCTTGATATGACGACAGAACCATTCAATCTGGTCGGCATAATGATTGGGCGTGGCGCATTCAATGGTCGCTGGTAGATTAAGGATTAAACGGTTATCCGCTGTGGGATTAAACACGTCAATTACGGCATTGCAAACTTCTACCGCGAAGTCGGTTTCGGTAGAACTAAAAACTTCCGGCGAATATTCAAAGCGCCAGTGGGTTTCTGGATTAGCTTCGGCCAGTTGTTTAATCTGTTTTGCGGCATTAACGGCAATGGCTTTTACCCCGGCTTTATCTTGCTGGAAAACAATCCGCCGAAAACTCGGGGCGCAAGCGTTGTAGTAATGAATAATGGCTTGCTTTGCCCCTTTTACCGAAGCGAAGGTGCGTTCAATTAAATCATTACGCGCCTGGGTTAATACTTGAATGCAAACATCATCTGGAATGTATTGGCCTTCAATCAGTTCGCGGATAAAGTCAAATTCGGTTTGCGAGGCGGCGGGAAAACCCACTTCAATTTCTTTTAAACCGGCCTGCACCAAGCCATTAAAAAAGCGCATTTTGCGTGCGCTGTCCATCGGCTCAATCAGCGCCTGATTGCCATCGCGCAAATCGGTGGATAACCAAATCGGCGGGGCACTGATGGTTTTATCCGGCCAGGTGCGGTCAGCCAAGGCAAGCGGTTGAAACGGGCGGTATTTTTTCGACGGGTCTTTAAGCATGCTCATGGGAAATATCTCAGGCTAATGCAGGCAAGCCTAATACGCCATCGACAACGCTTGCAATATTTGCAGAAAAATTGGCAACTTTTTGCTTTAAACAATCACAAGCAGCCATTTTGTGCCCAAAAAATCGATTTATTCTTAAATAATTGCCGGGGTCTGCGCGGCATAGCCAAATCACCTAAATCAGCTGATGCCACTCATCGCTCGCAGGCGGCGCACGATCCATGCTGGCCGGGAACCCGCGCCTGGCCAATGCGTTGCAGGGCGGCTCCGCTTGCGCGGATGTTTGTGACGGGAGAAACCCAAAGCAGCCGTCCTGACGATCAGCGACTTAACATCAATAGGATTTGCACCCCAGTCTGGTACCCCGGCCAAGCGCAGGGGTGCTTGTTGGCGGAAACCTTAACCTATCGTTTCGCCCGGTTACGGCAGGCTGGGCATGCTGGTTGAAGCTAGCGCCTGGATGATCGGCTCTCTTGTTTCCCTTAAATCGGTCAGAAACTCCCGCCCATCGTCAGCGCCGTAAGCGCGGGCGCTGTAACCGTAGAGCAGCACGCCGTGTTGCGCGCCATCGGCACTGCGCCAGGGGCTGTAGCGGTAGGCGTTCCATTCGACGATGGTTTCACCGTCCTCCGTTTCACCGCTGAGCACGAAATCGAGCAGGTATTCACCGCTGCTCTCGTTTTTGATCAGGCGGTGGTTGACGAGCAGGTCACTCTCTTTGCGCTGGTTCAAAAATTCCAGCTGGCTGCGGACGACATCGGCCACGCCCATGCCGTTGCTCAGCCGTTCCAGCAGCAGCATGTGGTGGTAATACGGGAGTTCTTCGTCCTGCGGTAGGTATTCGTATTTGATGTAGTCCGGGGACGGCTCGGAACTCCAGGCGAGATGATAGGTGACATCGGCAAACGTAAGGCTCGCAGCCCGCGCGGTTTCGGCGGCGCACGCCTGGCCGAAGCTGGCGAGCGTTACTGGCAGCGTGAACGCCAGCGCGGCCAAGGTTTTGTAGGTGCGATGGAGCATGGGGTTCGTCCGTCAGTGGGGTGGCGGCGAATATAGCAGGTGCCGCTCAGCACAGTCCATCCGTATCAGAACACGGCGCGCACGACGCCTCCGGCAGCGTTTCAAAGATGCTATGTTGCGGCAAACAGGCGTTACCAGCAACTGACCGTGGCGCTGCTCAAAATCCTGACAAGAGTGCGGCCAACAATCGGTCGTTTTGTGCCTAAAAATCGATTTTATTCAGAATAATTGCTTGGCTTATGCCTGCCCACCATAGCCAAAATCACCTGATGTAACTCATCCACCGCAGCGGCGGCCGGGATAACGCCGCTAGCCGCGGCTTCTGCCAAACCGTCTGCGGCACCGAGCATGGCGCAAAGCGCGGCATCGGACAATACGGCGGGCGCAGCAAAAGGCGCGAGCGCCTCGGCGCAGCGCTGCATAAAGCCGCGTTGGCAATGACTGCGCAGCACCGCGAGTTCCGGCGAACCGCGCAGCGCGGCGAGAATACCGGGCATTTCTCTGCCTTCGCTTTCCATGCAGCCGATGTAGTTTTCCGCCATCACCCGGGCGAGACTGGTCAGTTGCGGCGCACAGGCGTTAATCGCGCTCTCCAGCAACTGACTGTGGCGCTGCTCAAAATCCTGATAGAGCGCGGCCAACAAGCCTTGGCGCGTGCCGAAATGGTCGTACACGATCGGTTTGGTAATGCCTGCGGCTTCGGCCAAGCGCCCCAAACTCAGCGCGTCAGTGCCTTCCTCACGAATAAGCTGCAAAGCGGTATCGAGCAATTGGCGCAGACGCTGCTCGCGCGTCATGCGCTTTTTCGGCGGCGCCCCAGTTTTCATGAGGCGGCGCTGGCAATTTCCGGCGCGGGGGTCAGTTTGCGCAAGTCTGAACCACTGGGTTTTTGGAATACGCGCAGGTAAAACTCCGGCACAATCGCCAGTAGATGGTCGAAGATGTCCGATTGAATGGCCTCATAGGCATTCCAGCTGGTGGTATTGGTAAAGCAGTACAGCTCCAGCGGCAGCCCCGCCTCGCTCGGCGACAATTGCCGCACCAACAAAGTCATGCCTTGGTGAATACCCGGATGATTGCGCAAATAGTGCTCCACATAGGCGCGAAAAGTACCGAGGTTAGTCAAGCGGCGCAGATTGGCCGGCACCTCGGCGTACTGTTCGAGTTTTTCATTCCACTCATGTAATTCGCTTTGCTTGTGCGATAAATAATCGCCCAGCAAACGCAAGCGATGCAGCCGCTGAACTTGTTCGTCATCTAAAAACTGCACACTGGTTTGGTCTAAATACAGACAGCGTTTAATGCGCCTGCCGCCGGATTCGCTCATGCCACGCCAGTTTTTAAACGAATCCGTCACAAAACGCCGCGTGGGAATGGTGCTGATGGTTTTATCCCAGTTCTGGATTTTGACCGCGTGCAGGGCAATATCAATCACATCCCCATCGGCATTAAGTGAAGGCATTTCTACCCAATCACCGACGCGAATAATATCGTTGGAACTGATTTGCACGCTGGCGACCAAAGACAGCAAGGTATCTTGAAAAATCAGCATCAACACCGCCGCCATCGCGCCAAGGCCAGAGAGCAAAATCAGCGGCGAGCGGTCGAGCAAAATGGCAATCACCAGCACCGCGGTAATGGCATAGAGCACAATTTTGCCGAGCTGGATATAACCTTTAATCGGGCGTGTCTGTGCCTCCGGGCGGCGTTCGTAGAGCAGGTTAATCAAGGTTAAAAAGCCGCTGCCTGCCAGTGCCAGGCACAGCACAATCAGCGAATTACAGAGGATATGCACCAGGTGGGTGAAGGTCTCTGGCAGGTTCGGCACCAGTTCAATGCCCAGATGCACCACCAACACCGGCAGGACATTGGCAAGACGGCGGATAATGGGAAAGCGCTGCATTTCCGGGCTTTGCCAAAGCCAAGCCGCCGACAACGCGCGACGTACCGCACGTAACAAAATACGCTTGATAATCCAATTGCTCGCCCAAGCGACAACGAGCAACAGGCACAGGCTAAGCAAACTAAAAAGCCGCGGATGCTCGGCCAGCAGGGCAAGACTTTGTTGGTAGGTTTGCTGCATGCGGCACTCTTTTTAAACGAACGAGGAAAATGCGCATTATCTATGGATAGAGCGCTTAGTCCAGCCGAACGAGCGGCGTATCCAGAGTCATCGCGCCATGTACGTACTTGCCCTCTCCCATAAATGGGCGAGGGGAGCTACATACTTTGCCCCTCACCTGCAAGCGGGATGGGGCGATGCAGCCGCCCACCTGGCAAGTTACTGGATACCCCAAAGCTGACCGCAATGGTTACTTTATGTATCACTACTTTTTGTTTTGCAGTACAAAAATTAGCAAGGGCTGTATAAGGCCGTTCTATCTATCCGCTGACACTCTTCGCCCAATAGCGCTTGTCACACGCTTTTTTTAGCTTTCGCGCTTACATTTCAATAAAACATATTAACTCATATGTAATATGGCATATTATATGCCTGCTCATGGCAACGGGCGCTAGTGTTACCGCCCTGACGCACTGCACCAACACAACCCCAACAACAAGGAGCACCTCTTATCATGAGCCGTCATGCAACTACTGCGGGGGCGGATGCCGATGCCGCGCATTTGGCTTCCCTCGGTTATTCCTACGATGCCACTTTTCGCCGGGAAATGAGCTTTTGGGGCAATGTCTCCTTAGGCTTTACCTATTTGTCGCCGATTGCTGGCATCTACTCAATGTTCGCCTTTTCCCTTGGCACTGCCGGTGCGCCGATGGCTTGGGCGCTGGTGATTGCCTTGGTCGGACAGTTTTTTGTCGCGCTGGTATTTGCCGAAGTGGTCTCCAACTATCCGGTAGCTGGCGGGGTTTATCCTTGGTCAAGAAGGCTTTGGGGGCGCAAGTGGGCGTGGATGAACGGCTGGATTTATCTGGTCGCATTAGTCGGCACCATTGCTGCTGTGGCTTACGGCGCTGCACCTTTTATCGCTGCGATAGTTGGCGGCGAACTCGATAGCGGTGGCACGGTGTTGATAGCGCTTTGCGCACTGGCGGTTGCCACCTTACTCAATTCATTAGGTACACGGGCGCTCAGTTTCGCGGCGCTGGCCGGTTTTAGTGCAGAGGTTATCGGTTCAGTGATTATCGGCGGTTATCTGCTGTTGTTTGGCCGCCAGCATGGCTTTGAGGTGCTGTTTGACAGTCAAGGCATTGGCGATGCGTTTTCCGGCGGTTATTTCGGTGCGTTTGCAGCGGCTGCCTTGATTGGCTGCTACGCCTATTACGGTTTTGAAGCCAATGGCGATTTGGCCGAAGAAATCAAAGACCCCAGCGCCCAAGTCCCCAAAGCCATGCGCATGACGCTCTATGTCGGCGGCCTCGCCTGCTGTCTGTTGGTATTTCCACTGGTTTTGGCCGTGCCGGACTTTCACGCGGTCGCTCGCGGCGAGGTGACTGACCCGATTGCCCTGCTGCTCTCTGAAGCCTTCGGTCCTTTGTATTGGGTCGCCATGCTGGTTATCTCGATTGCTTTTATCTCCTGCATTACCAGTATTCAGGCGGCGACAAGCCGGTTGATTTATTCAATGAGCCGCGACCATTTTCTGCCCGCCTCGAATTTTCTTACCAAGTTCAACGAAAATCGTCATGTTCCGCAAAATGCTTTGTTAGTCGCCGTCTGCCTGCCCGCAATCATTATTGTGCTTTCGCTGAAACTGGAAAAAGCCCTTACCGCGATGATTGGCTTTGGCACGGTCGGTATTTATATCGGCTTTCAGATGGTGGTACTCGCGGCACTGCGCGCGCGTTTGCTGGGTTGGCAACCGGCCGGGAAATTTAAACTGGGCGCTTGGGCTTTGCTGGTTAATTTGATTGCGCTCGGCTGGGGCATTATCGCTATCGTTAATATCCTCTGGCCGCGCGAAACCGGCGGCGGCTGGGTGGAAGACTGGCTGCTGATTATGACCTTGGTCGGGATTACGCTGGTCGGCTTTATCTACATGCAAGTATCCGGCGCTTGGCAAGGCGGCAGTGCGCCGGCAGGGGATGCCGTGCGCAGCACTGAACGTAGTGTTAATGCGGCCAATGCGCTTAGCGGATAACCTCGTCGATTAAATAGATACAGCCGGGCAATTTAAAAACTTCGCTGATATTTGTTTACCCTCTCCCCTGCCCCTCCCACAAGTGGGGAGGGGAGCACAGCGGTGCGGCTTTAAACTATGGCAGTTATTTTTATTGGCTAGACGGTATGCAAATACCAATTGTATTCAAGGTCAGAAATAGTGGTTTCAAACTCCTGCAATTCAGCCTCTTTACAGGCGGCAAATACATCGATGTATTTGGGGTCGATATAACGCGCCAGTATTTCGTTATCGTCCAACTCGCGCAGGGCATCACGCAGATTATTCGGCAGGCTCGCTTCCATTTGTTCGTAACCATTGCCTTCAATCGGCTCGCCCGGCTCGATTTTATGGGTTAAGCCATGATGAATACCCGCCAAAATGGCCGCCATCATTAAATAAGGGTTGGCATCGGCACCGGCCACGCGGTGTTCAATACGCACTGCATCGGGCGAGCCGGTCGGTACGCGCAATGCTACGGTGCGATTATCCAGCGCCCAACTGGGCGTATTGGGCACATAGAAGTTAGCGCCAAAACGACGGTAGGAGTTCACGTTCGGGCACAAAAACGCCATGCTCGCCGGCATGGTTTCCAATACGCCGCCTAATGCATGACGCAGTGCCTCATTTTGCGTTGGATCTTCGTCGGCAAAAATATTATTGCCGTCTTTATCCAATAACGAGATATGCACATGCAGACCATTACCGGCCTGCCCTGGATAGGGCTTGGCCATAAAGGTCGAGTCCATCTCGTGGTCATAGGCGATATTTTTAATCAGACGTTTTAGCAATACCGCGTAATCGCAGGCTTTAATCGCGTCTTTAGTGTGATGAAGATTAACTTCAAACTGTGCGGGCGCGCTTTCTTTAACAATGGCATCGGCGGGAATGCCCTGCACTTTGGCCGCTTCCAATATATCCTGCAGACAGTCGGCGTATTCATCCAGGTCATCAATTAAATACACCTGGGTAGAATGCGGGCGCTTGCCGGAAATCGGCGAGCGTGGCGGCTGCGGGCGACCGTTTATGTTCTCTTGGTCAATCAGGTAGAACTCCAGTTCAAAGGCCGCGCAAATGGTTAAGCCCAATTCATCAAACTTTTGCACGACTTGCCGCAGCACTTCTCTGGGGTCGGCAAAAAACGGCTCGCCTTCCAACTCGTGCATGGTCATTAACAGTTGCGCGGTGGGGCGCTTTTGCCAAGGCTCGACCGAGAGCGTACCCGGAATGGGAAAACAAATACGGTCGGCCTCGCCAATATCAAGGCCAAGACCTGTGCTTTCCACCGTCGAGCCGTTGATATCGAGAGCAAACAATGAGGCAGGCAGGTTAATGCCCTTTTCGTACACCTTGGGCAACGCCGCGCGCTCAATGCGCTTGCCGCGCACCACGCCGTTCATGTCGGCAATTAAAAGGTCAACAAAGACAATCTCAGGATGAGATTCAAGAAAAGTGCTCGCCTCACTAGGCAATCCGGCACTTAAGGGGGGAGACATAATGCACCTGTTTATTAAAAATAGCTTTCAGGAGGATTGACAAAGCCGTCATTCGGCGGTCAATGGCGCTTATTCTACCCATAAAGCAGGCACGCCCGTCACCCCCGCAGCTCGTCAAAAGCCCCTCAAAGCGTTGCGAGGTCTGGCTTTGCCCGATTTTCAAACAGTGCTTTTGCCTGTGCAAAAGCGCGCCAGGCAGACAATCCACAGTCGCGCGCAAGGTATATACTCGTACTTCTCAAGTGACCTCTTAAGACAGGTGCACGCATGAAATCCGTCGGCAAAATCGTAGGCATCCTGCTCTTGGTGCTGCTTTTGATTGTGGTGGGTTTGGGTTTTGCGCTGACCCAGCTTATCGACCCCAATGACTACAAAGGCGAAATCCAGGATCTCGCGCGGGAAAAAGCCAATATCGAGTTAAAACTTTCCGGCGACATCGGCTGGAGCCTGTTCCCGTGGCTGGGTTTATCGCTGCATCAGGCGAGCGTTGCCAGTACGCAAACGCCCGATAAACCCTTTGCCAAGCTCGATATGCTGGGGCTTTCCGTGCGCCTGTTGCCGCTGCTTAGCCGTGAAGTGCAGATGAGCGCCATTCGTGTAGAGGGATTAAATCTAACCCTTGAACGCAACGCACAAGGCAAGGGCAATTGGGAAGACATAGGCCCTTCGGCTAACTCTTCCAATCAATCCGCCAGCAAAGAACCCACAGCATCCCAAGATAAAACCGCGCAACCGCTTAAAATCGATATTGACAGCCTGATTATCAACAACGGCCGCCTGGATTATTTTGATGCCCAAAGCGGCATGCGTTTTTCTGCCGAAAGCCTGCAACTGACCACTGGCAGCATCCGCGAGGGCGCTGCTATTCCGCTGAAATTTTCTGCCTTTATCAGCGCCAATCAACCGGTTTTGCGCGTATCGACCGAGCTTTCTGCCGACTTTTTTATCGATAGCGCAAACCGGCACTACCGTTTGGATAATCTGCGCGCCTCTGGCGAGCTTTCCGGCGAACCGTTTTCCGATAAAAGCGCAAACTTTGTCGCTCAAGGACAATTGCTGTTCGAGCAAAGCGCACAGCTTGCCAAGTGGAACAACCTCAAACTATCCCTTAACCAGTTACGCGCCAGCGGCGAACTGAGCGTGGGCCATCTGGATAAAGCCCCTACTATTGGCGGGCAACTGGCGCTGGCAGAGTTTGACTTAGGCCAATTTGCCGCAGGGCTTGGCACTCAATTGCCGCCGATGGCAGATGCTTCGGCGTTAAAAAAATTCAGCCTAAGCGGCCAAATCAAAGGCACAAAAAGCAGCCTCGCGCTGGAAAACCTCAAAATCCAACTGGATGACAGCCAATTCAGTGGGCAGCTTTCGCTCGCGGATTTTTCCAAACAGGCGCTGCGTGTACAGCTTGCGGGCGATAAGCTAAACCTTGACCGCTATCTGCCACCGCCCGAAAAAACCGCCGCGCAAACCAGCAAACCCGATCAAGGCAGTGGCGACACGCTACCCAAATCGCCCACCGAGGCCTCCTGGAGTGATGAACCCGTGCTGCCGCTTAAGACTTTGCGCAGCCTTGACCTCGCCCTTGAGCTGACCCTTGAGCAATTGACCTATCAGCAAATGCCGCTGAATAAAGTGCAGCTCAAAGCCAATGCCGCTGATGGTCTGCTTGGCCTGCAAAGCCTAAAAGCCGCTTTGTATGACGGCAGCCTTACGGCAAATGCCCAATTGGATGTGCGCGGCGTGCAGCCGCTACTCGCTGCCAGTACCAAGGTTGTGAACGTACCGATTGAGCGCCTGCTGGAAAAACCGGGGCAAAAATCCCCCATCAGCGGTGCACTGGAACTTAATGCCGATGTGCAAAGTCGCGGCAACAGCCAGCTCGCCTGGGTTCAAGGATTAAACGGCAAGGCCAATTTTGTGGTGAAAAATGGCGTGTTACCCGATGCCAATCTGGAGCAGCAACTCTGTACCGGCATCGCCCTGCTCAACCGCAAAACCTTAAGCAGTGAGCAGCGCAGTCAAGACACGCCTTTTGAGCAATTAAGCGGTAGCCTTAATCTGGTCAATGGCGTTGCCACCAATCCAGACCTTGCCATACGCATCCCCGGGCTTTCGCTTAAAGGCAATGGCCAGGTGAATTTGCCGGTGCTCGGCATGGACTATCGATTAGGACTGCTGATTGAAGGCGATACCCAGGCCGACCCCGACCCTGCCTGCACGGTCAACCGTCGTTATGTCGGCATGGAACTGCCGGTGCGCTGCCGCGGCTCGCTGGAATTAGGCGCGAAAGCCTGTCGCTTGGACAAAGACGGCGTAGCGCAGATTGCCGCTCGTTTAATTGTCGACCAATACGGCGAGAAAATAGAAAGCAAACTCGATAAAGCGATCGAGAAAAAGCTGGGCACAGAGGCCGCCCCACAAATCAAGGACGCGCTGCGCGGCCTGTTTAAACCATGACCGAGGCGCAATTTGCCGCGCGTTTGATCGCTTGGCAGCAGCAACATGGCCGCAAGGATTTACCTTGGCAGCAGCAGGTCACCGCGTATCGCGTTTGGGTATCGGAAATCATGCTGCAACAAACCCAGGTTGCCAGCGTTATCGGCTACTTTGGGCGATTTATGCAAAGCTTTCCGAGCGTACAAACGCTAGCCAAGGCGAGTGACGATGAAGTGCTGCACCTGTGGACGGGTCTTGGCTACTACAGTCGTGTGCGCAATCTAAAAAAGACCGCGCACATTATCAGCGAGCAATATGGCGGCGAATTTCCCGCATCCGTTAAAGCACTGGCCGAACTGCCCGGCATTGGCCGCTCCACGGCTGGAGCCATTTTAAGCCTTGCCATGGGGCTGCCCGCGGCGATACTCGACGGCAACGTCAAACGCGTGCTCGCCCGCTATAGCGCAACATCCGGCTGGCCGGGTGAAAGCAAAACCGCAGCCATTCTCTGGGATTTGGCCGAACGCTTCACCCCCACAGAACAAACCGCCATATACAACCAAGCGATGATGGATTTGGGCGCAACCCTCTGCACGCCCAAACTGCCTGCTTGCGCCGAATGCCCGGTGCAAAGTGGCTGCCGCGCTTTCGCTCGCGGCAGCCAAAGCCTTTATCCCACGCCAAAACCACGCAAAACCCTGCCGCAAAAGCGCAGCCTTATGCCGATTTTCGCTCGTAAAGATGGCTGCATCTTGCTGGAACGCCGCCCGCCCGCCGGTATCTGGGGCGGCCTTTGGAGCTTGCCCGAACTCGATACCATTGAGGCGCTGGAACCCCTTGCCCAGCGTTACGCTCTTGATTTGGGCGAGCGCCGCGCACTTGCACTGATCTCACATAGTTTCAGTCACTTTCGCCTAGCGATTGAGCCTTGGCTGATTGAGGTGAACGAAAGCGCAAATGCTGTAGCAGAAGACCACTACCTCTGGTACGACCCAGACAACCCCAAGCGCTTGGGGCTTGCCGCACCGGTAGCAAAACTTCTTAAATACGCCGCACAAATCAACCGCAGGAAAGCCTTATGAGCCGTACCGTCCACTGCCGCAAATACCAACAAGAGTTGCCGGGTTTGGCACGCCCGCCTTACCCCGGCACCAAGGGTTTGGATATTTTTGAAAACATCTCGCAAAAAGCTTGGGATGAATGGCAGGCGCAGCAAACCATGCTGATTAACGAGCGCCGCCTTTCCATGATGAATACTGCCGACCGAACATTCTTGGCGCAGCAGATGGATAAATTCTTTGCAGGCGATGAACACGCCAAAGCCGATGGCTTTACCCCACCGGCTCAATAATCCGTTTTTCGCACTGCACAAAACCACGCCAGTTTTGCTATCTTAGGCCGCCGTTTGCCCGGGCATTTATTCTTCGGGGCATTTTTTTTGGAGAACAGCATGTTGAAGTCGATGCAACTGATTAAAGAACATGAGGTTAAGTGGCTCGATTTACGGTTTACCGACACCAAGGGCAAACAGCATCACCTGACCGTGCCAGCGCGTGATGCCGATGAAGATTTTTTTGAATACGGCAAAATGTTTGACGGCTCTTCGATTGTCGGCTGGAAAGGCATTGAAGCCTCCGACATGATTTTGCTGCCGGACGACAGCACCGCCGTGCTCGACCCGTTCAGCGAAGAAGTCACGCTGATTTTGCTCTGCGACATCATTGAACCGACCACCCTGCAAGGCTACGAGCGCGACCCGCGCGGCGTTGCCCGTCGCGCTGAGCAATACCTCAAAGCCAGCGGTATCGGCGATCAAGTCTTTGTCGGCCCGGAACCTGAGTTTTTTATCTTTGATGAAGTCAAATTTAAAACCACCCCAGCCGGCTCGATGTTCAAAATCATCTCCGAACAAGCACCCTGGAGCAGTGATGCCGACCTCGAAGGCGGCAACCGCGGCCATCGTCCGGCACTCAAAGGCGGCTATTTCCCGGTACCGCCGCTCGACCACGACCACGAACTGCGCACCGCCATGTGCAACGCACTGGAAGAAATGGGCCTTTGCGTCGAAATCCACCACCACGAAGTCGCCGCCGGGCAAAACGAAATCGGCGTGCGCTTTAACACCTTGCTCGCCAAGGCCGACGAAGTGCAAACGCTCAAATACTGTGTGCACAACGTGGCCGAAGCCTACGGCAAGACCGTGACCTTTATGCCCAAACCCCTGTACGGCGACAACGGTTCGGGCATGCACGTACACCTGTCCATCTTCAAAGACGGACAAAATACCTTTGCTGGCGAAGGTTATGGCGGGCTTTCCGATACCGCGCTCTACTTTATCGGCGGCATTATCGCCCACGGCAAAGCACTCAACGGCCTGACCAATCCGGCGACCAACTCCTACAAGCGCTTGGTGCCGGGCTATGAAGCGCCGGTTTTGCTGGCTTACTCGGCAAGCAACCGCTCGGCCTCGATTCGCATTCCTTACGTAAGCAGCCCGAAAGCGAGGCGAATTGAAGCGCGCTTCCCGGATCCTGCCGCCAACCCGTATCTGGCCTTTGCTGCGCTTTTGATGGCCGGGCTTGACGGCATTCAAAACAAAATCCACCCGGGTGATGCTTCGGATAAAAACCTCTATGACCTGCCGCCGGAAGAGCTGAAAAACATCCCGCACGTCTGCGCAAGTTTGACCGAAGCCTTGGATGCCCTCGATAACGACCGCGCCTTCTTAACCCGCGGTGGGGTGTTTACCGATGAATTTATCGATGCCTATCTGGAAGTCAAACGCGCGGAAGACCTAAGAGTGCGCCAGTCAGTCAACCCGCTGGAATACGAGCTTTATTACAGCGTGTAATCCGTGCAAAAGGTCGCAGGCGTTGATACGCCGCGGCCTTTAACGTCAAGATGTTCCATATCATCCTGTTTGAGCCGGAAATACCGCCCAATACCGGCAATATCATCCGCCTTTGTGCCAATACCGGTTGCAGCTTGCATCTGATTGAGCCGCTTGGCTTTGTGCTGGATGACAAACGCCTGCGCCGTGCGGGTCTCGATTACCACGAATACGCCTCGGTGCGTTGCCATGCAAACTTGGCGGCTTGTCTTGCTGCGCTAGCAAACCCACGCCTGTTTGCCATGACCACCAAAGGCTCGCAAGGACTGCATCAAGTGCGCTACCAGTCAGGTGATGCCTTCTTGTTCGGTGCAGAAAGCCGTGGTCTGCCGCCATCCCTGCTGGATAGCCTGCCCGCCGCACAGCGCATCCGCCTGCCGATGCTGGCGCATTGCAGAAGCCTTAATCTTTCCAATGCCGTTGCTGTCACCGTCTACGAGGCTTGGCGGCAAACTGGCTTTGCCGGCGCTTAGAGTCTGTTCCCGTTTCAAAGGGCAAAAACCGCCCTGTCTGTCCCGCTATACTGCCGCCTTTATTGGGTTAGACACAGGTCTATGTCGCAATCATTTTCTACCGATGTATTAATCGTCGGCGCGGGCATCGCCGGGCTTTGGCTGAATGCGCGGTTGCGCCGCTTGGGCTTTGCTACGGCGCTGCTGGATAGCGCGGCCATTGGTAGCGGGCAGAGCGGTAAGTCGCAAGGGATTATCCACGGCGGCACCAAGTATGCTTTGCAGGGCGTATTGACCCCTTCAGCGCAGGCCATTGCAGCCATGCCGGGGCGTTTTCGCGCAGCGCTTGCAGGTGAAGGTGAGCTGGATTTACGGGATGTGCGGGTGCTTTCGCAAGCGCATTACCTCTGGTCGCCAGGCTCGCTTGCGGGCAACTTAACCAGTTTTTTTGCCAGCCGTGCCATGCGCAGCCGCATTGCTGCGGTAACGGGCGAGGCACTGCCGCCCGCGCTGCAAAATCCGGCATTTGCCGGCAAGGTTTACCGGCTGGATGAGCTGGTGCTGGATGTGCTCAGCCTGCTGTCATGCTTAACCCGTCTCAGCGGGGACAGCCTGCTGTCGGCGCAAGACATCCAACCGCTTACCGATGAAAACGGCGAGCCATGCGGCCTGCAATTGGACGGCCAAGCGCTGCACGCACGCTGTATCGTGCTGTGCGCCGGAGCGGGCAATCAGGCCTTGCTGGAACGCTTTGCTCTAACCCAGCCCGCGCAACAAAGCCGCCCGCTGCATATGGTGCTGGTCAAATCGGCGCAGCTTAGCCCACTCTACGCACACTGCCTGGGCGCGGGCAGCAAACCACGGCTAACCATTACCAGTCATCCCTTGGCTGATGGGCAGTGGCTTTGGTATCTGGGTGGGGAACTGGCCGAAGCCAACGGCGTGGCACGTGACCAAGCCGCGCAAATCCATGCCGCCCGCCAAGAACTCACCCGCCTGCTACCTTGGCTTAACTGGTCTGACGCGCAGTTTGCCTGCCTGCGCGTCAGTCGTGCGGAACCGGCGCAGTCCGGCCTGTTGCGCCCGGATAATGCTTTTCTGGCTACTCAAGGAAGGCTACTGGTCGGCTGGCCGACCAAGCTCGCGCTGGCACCGGATTTTGCCGACCGCGTACTTAAGCACCTTAAGCAGATGCAGATTACGCCAAGCGCGCACAACCCATTACCGCCTTTGCCCAAACCGCCGTTAGCCCCGCCCTTTTGGCATGGATTATTGTCATGAGCCTGCATTCGCTGTATCGCCCGCTCGGCAATAGCGGGATTATGGTCTCGCCGCTGGGGCTTGGTACGGTAAAACTAGGGCGCAATCAGGGCGTGAAATATCCGGCGGCGTTTCGCATTCCAGACGATAACGAGGCACGCGCCCTCTTGGATAACGCGCGCATGCTGGGTATCAATCTGCTCGATACCGCCCCGGCCTACGGCAACAGTGAAGAGCGTCTGGGCAAGCTGCTGCGCGGGCAGCGCGAGCAGTGGGTGATTGCCAGCAAAGTCGGTGAAGAGTTCGAAGGCGGCGTATCACGCTTTGATTTTTCCGCCGCGCATACGCGCCGTTCAGTCGAACGCAGCCTGCAAAAGCTGCACACCGATGTCATCGATGTGCTGCTGGTGCATTCAGACGGTAACGACCTTGCCATCTTGGAACAGGGCGAAGTCTGCACCACGCTGGCCGCGCTCAAAGCCGAAGGCAAAATCCACAGCTTTGGTTTTTCCGGCAAAACCGCCGAAGGCAACCTGCTGGCGTTGCAGCAAGGTGCGGACTGCGCGATGGTCACTTACAACCTGGCGCAGCAGGACGAGCATCGGGTGCTCGATTACGCCGCCTTGCACGGCAAAGGCATTTTGGTGAAAAAAGCACTCGCCAGTGGACACGCTTGCCTTGCCGAAGGGCAAGACCCGCTAACCGCGAGCTTTGCCTTGGTCTTCGGCCATATTGGGGTCAGCGCCGCCATTGTCGGCACCATCAATCCGGCGCACCTTAAACAAAACGCCGAAGCCGTCGCGGCGCTGCTTAAATAGCCCCCGGTTAAATCGCATTGGCACCGGTTTCGCCGGTGCGGATGCGGATGGCTTGTTCCAGCGCGGTCACAAAAATTTTGCCGTCGCCAATTTTGCCGGTATTGGCCGCGTTGCTGATGGCTTCTATCGCGCGGTCAAGCTGGCTGTCGTCAATGGCGACATCGATTTTTACCTTGGGCAGAAAATCGACCACATATTCCGCCCCGCGATACAGTTCGGTATGGCCTTTTTGCCGCCCAAAGCCTTTAACCTCGGTGACGGTAATGCCTTGCACGCCGATTTCCGACAGCGCCTCGCGCACCGCGTCGAGTTTGAACGGCTTGATAATGGCAGTAACCAGCTTCATAAAACCCTCTTCGTTGGCAAGCAAAGATGCACAGTGTATGCCAAATGTAGAGGGCTTGCTTACGCGCGAGTTTCCAGTGGCCGCCTTACAAACGCCACTTAAAGACATGCCTGATATAAATGACCTGCCATCAAGCAACTGTTTGGGTAAAGCAAAGCATTGCGCCTCAATCACAGGTATCATTTGCGCCCCGCTGCCGCCATCAGTTCCACGCAAGGAAGCGTGCAGCAAACCGTCAAATCCCATCTTGGGTAAAAAAAATCAAAGGCGTTGTTTGCCTGCCAATCCCTTAAGGGATTTTTAACTGTCTATTTTTTGGAGATACCTATGTTAAAGCGCTCGTTATTGATGCTGTTTACGGTAAGCCTTACGTTAATTTTGGGCGGTTGCGCCCTTAGTCCGCAAAAACTCAGCCCCAAGCCAGAAGTGGATACCGATAGACTGAGCCTGCAAGCCCAGGGACAACCCATACGGCTGGTGGTAGTCGATGGCCGTACCGCGCAAGAGATTGGCACACGCGGTGGAGTTTATGGAAAAACCAGTTACTTAACCCTCCCGACCAATGACATTCTGCCGAAACTGAAAACCCAGGTTGACCGAGGGCTACGCCTTCTGGGCTTTGTTCCGGGAGAAGACAGCAACGCCCCGCAACTGACCGTGACCTTGACGCTGGTTGATTATCAGGCCGTACGCGCCGGAATTAACGCACAGTCCAACGTACGCGCCAGCCTTTCGGCACAAACAGAAAACGGCAATCGCCGTTATCAGGGGCTTTACACCGCCACAGTGACGCGCAGCTTTCCCAACTCACCCGATAAACGCGCCAACAACCAATTACTCACCCAAGTACTAAGCGATGCTTTGGACAGAATGTTCGCCGATAAAGGCATGGTAAAGGAGCTATTGGCACAGTAAGCACGCCAAGGCCAGCCCGTTACCCTCATTGCATGGGTGAAGCCTGCTATTGGGATTATCCAAATGTATCCCGCCAGTACATTTGCACTGCCAGGGTCTGCTTAAGGAACTGCATGGAAATGAGCAGGTGGCTTATGCCGATGCGGGGTTTATTGGCGCTGGCAAGCGCGATGAACTCAAGGGACGCAAGGTCGAGTGGAACATTGCGCGCAGGCGTTCGCCGGTGGAGGCGATCGTTAATACGGGCAAGCGCGAACTGGCGCGGCCTACGAGCACCTGATAGCCAAAGTGCGGGCCAAGGTGGAGCACCCGTTTCGGGTGATCAAACGCAAGTTTGGCCCGCTGACACACTGGGCTGACGCACGTAACGCTTTAAAGCTCTTGGGCAACCAAGACATTGAATGCTTGCGACGCCCTGAGTTTCGCATCAAAGTGCCTTACCGCTGGCACCGCGGCAATATACCAATCGCTTCGCTGCGCGGTAATCTGAGTCTCCCAGAAGTAAGCGCCGTTTTCTATCCTGATATGGTGGAACCGCAGACTACTTCCGCTATAAAGGCCATGGAGAATTTCTATAAGGCTATTCGAAAAGTCTCATTCGGAATAGACATTAAACCCGGCAGACTCCTGTATATCGACAACCACTTTACCTTGCATTCAAGAGATAAGTTCAATGGTTCATTTGACAAATACCAAAATCCAACGCGCAGGATACAGAGGGTTTTCGTTTCGCCTAATCTATGGAACCACTTGGGTCTTACACAGGTGAAGTCGCGCGTCTTGCAAAGAGTGGAGGCAGTAGCATGTTAAACACTTTTCTATCGATTCTGCCGATCTTTCTGTTGATCGTGGCCGGCTATATTGGCAAAAACTATTTCCTGCTGGAGGAGGTTTTTTGGAAATCGGTAGACAAGCTGGTCTACTATGTGTTTTTCCCTTCGCTCTTGCTGCTGGATATAAGCCGGGCAAACTTCGATAATACCGGCACATCAACGGCTATTGTTGCCACCATTGGCGGAACTCTTATGGTAGCTGCTTTTATCTTTGCCGGTCAGTACGTTATCAAAGTAAGAAATGATTTATTTACCTCTATTTTTCAAGGGGGAGTTCGCTACAACTCCTATGTTTTTATTGCTCTTTCTCAATCTTTATTTGGAACAGAGGGCGTAGCACTATCAGGTGTTTTCATCGCTTACATGATAGTTATAACCAATGTTATGAGTGTACTAGTGATGAATCACTACGGTAACGGTGGGAAAAAATCGCTCCAAGATACACTTGTGGCTATCGTGAAAAATCCACTGATTATTGCTGCCTTGCTTGGGTTATCCATCAATATGATTGGCCTGAATATAACAGGCGCTATAAAGCAGTTTCTCGGCTACCTCGGCAGTGCGGCGACCCCGCTCAGCCTTATGTCGGTGGGTAGTGGTCTGATGCTAAGCATGCAAACCTGCCGGACGATTGCCACCATTTATGCCGTTTCACTAAAACTGCTTATCATGCCAATCTGCACAATAATTCTATTGGGTCTTAGGAAGCAAACGCGATCAAAGCGGCTGTTCACGCAGTAATTTTAGCAAGGCCAGATAGATGTTTTCATGTCGATGATTGAA
>NZ_LSZO01000183.1 GCF_001580025.1 Ventosimonas gracilis
TCAATCATCGACATGAAAACATCTATCTGGCCTTGCTAAAATTACTGCGTGAACAGCCGCTTTGATCGCGTTTGCTTCCTAAGACCCATTTATTTATTGAACCATTCTCAATCGATTAGTTACATTGAAAGTCATTTACCAATACGTATTCCGCGCATTTTTACTTCCACCAAAGCGCAGCAGGGCAGGATGGATAGCCCATCTGTGCAAGACTTTACCTTGCTTGGCGCGCCCAAAAAGCGGACAATTTCACCCTTGCCTGTACCCAAGGCAGTGGGCCATCAGTCCGCTTACGTAAACCCAAAGGTCAACTAACGCATGAATCTTCACGAATACCAAGGCAAACAACTGTTTGCCGAATACGGTTTGCCCGTTTCCAAAGGCTTTGCCGTAGACAGCGGTGATGAAGCCGCTGCCGCTTGCGAGAAAATCGGCGGCAATGAGTGGGTGGTTAAAGCCCAGGTACACGCGGGCGGGCGCGGCAAAGCCGGTGGGGTCAAGCTGGTTAAAAGCGCCGCCGAAGCCAAAGCCTTTGCCGAGCAATGGCTGGGCAAGCGCCTGGTCACTTATCAAACGGATGCCAGCGGCCAGCCGGTTGCCAAAATTCTGGTCGAATCCTGCACCGATATTGATCAAGAACTGTACTTGGGTGCCGTGGTAGACCGCGCAAGCCGCCGTATTGTGTTTATGGCCTCGACCGAAGGCGGCGTGGAAATTGAAAAAGTCGCCCATGAAACGCCGGAAAAAATCCTTAAAGCAAGCATTGACCCATTAACCGGCGCACAGCCTTATCAAGGCCGCGAGCTTGCATTTAAATTGGGGCTTAAAGGCGATCAGATTAAACAGTTCAGCCATATCTTTGTGGGGCTTGCCAAACTCTTTGTTGATTACGATTTGGCGCTGCTCGAAATTAATCCGCTGGTGATTAAAAAAGACGGCAACCTGCATTGTCTGGATGCCAAAATCAATATTGACGGCAATGCACTGTACCGCCAGCCCAAACTACGCGCCATGCACGACCCATCACAAGACGATGTCCGTGAAGCGCACGCCGCTAAATTCGAGCTTAATTATGTAGCCTTAGACGGCACCATTGGCTGCATGGTCAATGGCGCAGGACTTGCAATGGGCACCATGGATATTATCAAGCTGCACGGCGGTTTTCCGGCCAACTTTTTGGATGTCGGCGGCGGCGCCACCAAAGAGCGCGTCAGCGAAGCCTTTAAAATTATTTTGTCCGACAGCAAAGTCAAAGCCGTATTGGTGAATATCTTCGGTGGCATTGTGCGCTGCGATATGATTGCCGAAGGCATTATCGGTGCCGTTAAAGAAGTCGGCGTAAAAGTGCCGGTAGTCGTGCGCTTGGAAGGCAACAACGCCGAGCTTGGCGCAAAAACCTTGGCTGACAGCGGCCTTAATATTATTGCGGCAAAAAGTTTAACCGATGCCGCGCAGCAAGTGGTTAAAGCGGCGGAGGGTAAGTAATGAGCATTTTGGTTAATAAAGAAACCCGCGTTATCTGCCAGGGCTTTACCGGCGCACAGGGCACTTTCCATAGCGAACAAGCCATTGCTTACGGCACCAAAATGGTTGGCGGAGTAACGCCCGGCAAAGGCGGCAGCACGCATTTGGGATTGCCGGTATTTAATACCGTGGCAGAAGCCGTTGCACAAACTGGCGCTGAGGCTTCGGTGATTTATGTACCCGCGCCCTTTTGTAAAGATTCTATTTTGGAAGCGGCTAATGCTGGCATTAAACTGATTGTCTGCATTACCGAAGGCATTCCCACGCTGGATATGCTGGAAGCCAAAATTAAATGCGATGAACTTAACGTGCGTTTAATTGGTCCGAACTGCCCCGGTGTGATTACCCCCGGTGAATGCAAAATCGGCATTATGCCCGGACATATTCATTTACCCGGTAAAGTCGGTATTGTTTCGCGCTCGGGCACTTTGACCTATGAAGCGGTTAAACAAACCACCGATGCCGGTTTTGGACAATCCAGTTGTGTCGGTATCGGCGGCGACCCGATTCCGGGTTCGAGCTTTATCGATATTCTTAAACTGTTCCAAAACGACCCTGCGACCGAAGCCATCGTGATGATTGGCGAAATCGGCGGCAGCGCCGAAGAAGAAGCAGCCGCTTATATCAAAGCCAATGTGACCAAGCCGGTGGTGTCCTATATCGCCGGTGTCACCGCGCCGCCCGGTAAACGCATGGGACACGCCGGAGCCATTATTTCCGGTGGCAAAGGCACGGCAGACGAGAAATTTGCCGCCTTGCAAGATGCGGGCGTTAAAACCGTGCGCTCGCTGGCCGATATTGGCAGCGCATTGGCTGAAGTCACCGGCTGGCAAGTTAAAGCCTAAAAACCGCGGTAAATAAAAAAGCCACCTACGGGTGGCTTTTTATTTATACCCTCTACCCGCTCATGACTTATCCAGTGAAATAAGCTCAGCAATCTGCTTGGCCATTTTTTTTACCTTGTCGGCGTAGTTTGGGTCGCTGGCGTAACCGGCTTGTTGTAGTGCATCGATAAACTGTTCTGGATCATTAACCCGCTGCAGGGCTTCTTTATAACGTGGGTTGCTTTGTAGAAAATCCAGATAATCGGCAAAACTATGCACAAAAGAGGGATAGGCGCGAAATTTTTCGGTTTGCCGGGCGGCTTTGCCGTTTTGATATTCAGTAGTGACGGCGCTAACCGATGCGCCATCCCAGCCGTGGGCTTTGATACCAAATAGATTGTGACTACTTTGCCCATCGGCAAGACGCGGGGTGAAGCGTCCCCAGCCGCTTTCCAGCGCGGCTTGAGCGAGCAGCCAGAGCGGTTGCAGCCCCATTTTAAGGGCGGTGCTTTCGGCGAGCGGGGCGAGCCGCTTAATAAAGGCTTGCGGTGAAGTAAACTCGCTATCCGCACTCGCTTCTGCCTGCCATTTCTGTATTTTGTCTGCGCCTTGCAGGGTCTCGCGCTTTTCACCCGGCGCGCTGGCAGTGGGCGAGGATTGTGGGGAAAGTTGACGGATCAGCACTTCACTTAATCCCAATCCTTTTTGCTGCGATAAAGTCACCGCCAGTTGCTGGTCGAGCATCTCCTGATAGAGCTTGGTTTCGTTGCTTTGCAGGTAGCTGCCTTCGCTGAGCACATTGCTTGCCGCCCGCATGGCTTTAAGCATCTGTCCGAGCAGCAGCGCTTCAAATTCTTGCGCGACCTGTTTAAGACTTTCTTGCCCATTACTGTCTTTTTTTAGCGAGGCCAGTCGCGCAAGGTCGGTATAGGCAGCGGCGTTTATCGGAGCGGGCATGATTAAATAACAATCAGCTCAGCCTGTAACGCGCCCGCTTGTTTAAGCGCTTCGAGTATCGCCATTAAGTCCGAAGGCGACGCACCGACTTGGTTGACCGCACGGACGATTTCATCAAGGCTGGTGCCGGGGGCGAATTTAAACATGGGTCTTGCCTCTTCCTTGGCATTGACGCGAGAACGCGGCACGACGGCGGTTTGCCCCAAGGATTTAGGGTTCGGCTGGCTGACGTTTAATTCCTCGCTAATGCTCACCGAAAGGCTGCCATGCGTGACGGCGGCTGGGGATACGCGCACATTTTGGCCAATCACAATGGTGCCGGTGCGCGAGTTGATAATCACTTTGGCGACCGCTTGCCCGGCTTCAATTTCCAGATTTTCCAGCACTGCCAAATAATCCACACGGGCGCTGGAAGAGGCCGGGGCGCGTACGGTGATGGAGCCACCATCCAGTGCCTCGGCGACACCCGCGCCCAGTTTTTTATTGATGGTAGAGACGATATTTTTCGCCGTGGTGAAATCGGCGCGATTCAGTTGCAGCAGCAGCTCGCCGCCCTGCTCAAAGCCGCTAGGAACAGCGCGTTCAATGGTCGCGCCTGCGGGAATGCGCCCGCTTTGTGGCACATTGACGGAAATTCTTGAACCGTCGCGCCCTTCCGCGTCAAAGCCGCCGACCACCAGATTGCCTTGGGCGATCGCGTAGACATTGCCGTCGATACCTTTAAGCGGTGTCATCAGCAGGCTGCCGCCGCGCAGGCTTTTGGCGTTGCCGATGGAGGAAACGGTGATGTCGAGCGTCTGCCCGGGTCTGGCAAAAGCAGGCAACTCTGCCTGCACAGAAACTGCGGCGACGTTTTTAAGCTGCACATTACTGTAGCCGGGCGGTAGTTTGATGCCGAACTCCGACAGCATGTTGTTAAAGGTTTGCAGGGTAAAGGGCGTTTGGCTGGTCGCATCCCCGCTGCCGGAAAGGCCGACCACCAGGCCATAACCAATCAGCGGGTTGCTGCGCACGCCAGCAATGCTGGCAAGGTCTTTTAGGCGTTCGGCCTGCGCGGCGGTGCTTAGCAACAACAAAGCCAAAAGACGAATTAAAACGGCCATAGCGGACTCATAAAAAAGCGTTGCAGCCAACCGGGACGACTGGCATCGGCAAAGCTGCCGGTGCCGGAATAGGTGATTTTGGCATCGGCGATACGGGTGGACAGCACGCTGTTATCCGTGCCGATGTCGTCGCTGCGGATACGCCCGCTGATGCGCACCAGTTCATCGCCGGTATTAAGCGTTAGCCATTTTTCCCCGCGTACCAAGAGAGTGCCGCCGGGCAGCACATCGGTCACACTTACGGTAATCGAGCCAAACAGGCTATTGCTTTGCCCTGCTTGTGCGTTGCCTTTGCTCGAACGGGTCGCGTTGAACTCGCTATTGAGGCCCAGTCGCTCTCCCTGCAAGGGATTGGCTTTATCGCCCGGGTTTCTAATCGAAAGACTCGCGCCAAACAGTGATGACAGGCCGATATTCGCATTAGCATCCTTTTGGATTTGGCTACCGGCACGTTTGCTCGCTTGCGTGTGCTCGCTCAAATTAACGGTAATCAAATCACCGACGCGATACGCCTTGCGGTCGCTGTACAGATTGCTGGCGAAACCGTCCTGCCAAATCGCCCCACCGGTTTGCGCGGCAGGCAAGGGGGCAACCGGCACCGGCGGCGCGTAGCTGGCCTCATCCTTCGGTAGCGTGGGTGAACTGCAAGCGCTTAGCCAAAGGCTGCACAAGACAAAAAAAGCGCGTTTCATCCGTTATAGCGTCTGCGTAATAAAGCCCAGCATCTGGTCGGCGCTGGAGATCACTTTGGAGTTCATCTCATAAGCACGCTGCGTGGTAATCATATTGACCAATTCTTCCACCACACTGACATTGGAGCCTTCGAGCATCTTCTGCTTGAGACTGCCGATACCGTCAAGCCCCGGTGTGCCGACGCGCGGCGTGCCGCTGGCGCTGGTTTCAATAAACAGATTGCCACCAATCGCTTCCAGTCCGGCCGGATTGATAAAGTCCGCCAATTGGATTGAGCCGATTTCCTGCGCCTGCCCGTCGCCTGCCAAGGTGACGGAAACCGTACCGTCTTCGCCCACGGTAAAGTTCTTGACCTGGTCGGTCAGGCTGATCCCCGGCTCCAGCGCAAAGCCTTGCGCGGTGACCATCTGCCCGTCGCCGTTTAAGTGAAAGCTGCCGTCTCTGGTATAACCGATACTGCCGTCCGGCAGCGCCACTTGAAAAAAGCCGCGCCCGTCTATCGCCAAATCCAGCGGATGCTGCGTGTCTTGCAAGGAACCTGCGGAAAACAGCTTTTGCGTGCCGACCACGCGCACCCCGGTGCCCAGTTGCAGGCCGGACGGCAGCTCGCTCTCTTGGCTGCTGGCGGCGCCCGGTTGACGGCGGATTTGGTAGAGCAAATCCTCAAACTCCACCCGGTCACGCTTAAAGCCGGTGGTCGAAACGTTCGCCAAGTTATTGGAAATCGCCGCCAGATTGGCATCCTGTGCGGCAAGGCCGGTCTTGCTGACCCAAAGGGCGGGAAGCATTTTTAGATCTCCTGGTGGTTTACCCTCTCCCAAGGCTATGAGAGGGCTGAATAGGCTTTAACCGCGCATGATTTGCGCCAGTGCCGCGTCGTCGTCTTCGGCGCTTTTCATCATCTTGACGGACAGCTCAAACTGACGCGACAGCGCGAGGATTTCGGTCATCTCGGCGACTGCATTCACATTGCTGCTTTCCAAAAAGCCCGCCGTCACCTGAACCTGCCCATCGGCAGGCAATTCTTGAGCCTCTTTGTGACGAATCAAACCGTCCAAGCCTTTTTGTAACGAGCGACTGTCTGCATTGACCAGTTTCAAGCGGTCGATTTGCGCCAGCGCCTCGCTGCCAGTCGGACGAATGCTGATCGTGCCATCGGCCGCGATTTCCAGCGACTGCTGCGGCGGCACGGCAATCGGCCCGCCGTTACCCAATACCGCCAGGCCGGTTTGTGTACGCAGCACGCCTTGCGCGTCGATGACAAGGCTCGCGCAGCGCACATAGGCTTCGCTGCCGTCTTTGGCCTGCACCGCCAGCCAGCCGTCGCCACGAATGGCAACGTCCATCGGGTTGCCGGTTTCTTGCAAGGTGCTACTTGCAAAATCGGTCGCCGGACGTTCGGTCATGGCATAAGCCCGTGCCGGAAAGCCATCGCCATAAACCGGCATGGCGCGCGCCTGCTCAAAGTCACGGCGAAAACCGCTGGTAGCCACATTGGCGAGATTATTGGCGTGCGCGCGCAGCGCCAGCGAGTTTTGGCTCGCGCCGCTCATGGCAACGTAAAGCAGCTTATCCACAGACTTACCTTAGGTTAATCAGCGTTTGCGTAATGGCGCTTTCGGTTTCGATGGTCTTGGCGTTGGCCTGATAGTTGCGCTGCGCAACGATCAGATTGACCATTTGTTCGGACAGTTCGATATTGGCATCTTCCAGCGCGTGCGAATGCAACTTACCCAAGGTGCCGGAACTTGGCGCACCGATCACCGCTTCGCCCGATTCCAAGGTCTGCGCCCAACTGGTTTTGCCAAGCGCGGTCAAGCCCTGCACATTAGCAAAGTCGGCCAGCGCCACTTGCCCTTGCAGTTTTGTCATACCGTTGGTGTAGCGGGTAAAAATCATCCCGCGCTCATCAATCTCAACGCCGGATAGCTGGCCGGTGCTGTAGCCGTTTTGGCTTTGACTGTTAACGCCAAAAGCCGAGGCAAATTGGGTGGATTGGCGCAAATCCATTTGGATGCCCTCTGCTGCGGCGGCGGAGCCGTTAGCAGACCATTTCGGCGGCGTGCCGCCGTCTGCATGCGCCGGAATCCAGCCTTCGAGTTTAAGCAGCCCGCCCGGCCCTACGCTAATGCCACCGCTGGCGGCGAGTTTGCTGGTATCCAGGCGCCCGGCACTGTCAAACTCAAGGCTGACCATCGCCGCTTCAGTGCTTTCTGGATTGGTCGGCGAGCGGCCATCAATTAACGTCTTCATCTGCCACTGGCCTTGGCCGGTTTTGACAAAGTATTGGGTTAAATGGTGTGAGTTACCTTGACTGTCAAACAGTTCAATCGAGGTGGAATGGTTGTAACTCGCAGGATCCTTGGGGTTAAAGGTTTTATTGGCTGCCTCAAGCGCACCGGCTTTATCGTCAGGATTAGCCTTTAAATGCTCGTCATAAGCATTTTGCCAAGCCGTTGGCGATGCCTTGCTTGAGTCCAGATTAAAGTTCCATTCAATCCGGCTGGAGGCTTTGGGTTCGTGGTTGCCTTTGGCAATCTGCAAATCGCCCAATACGCCGTTTTGCAGACGGCCTTCGCTATCGGCGCGATACCCCTGCAGGCGCTGGTTAAAGTTATTGACGATATAGCCTTGGTTGTCCGCTTTAAAATAACCGGCGCGCGTGTAACTAATTTCACCGCCGTCTTTGGTGACAAAAAAACCGTTACCGTTAATGGCTAAATCCAGCGGATTTTGCGTGTCGTTAATATTGCCCTGATAAAACAATTGTGCAATATGCGGCTGTTGTACACCACTGCCTCTTGGACTGCTGCCAAGACCATGTACGGAAGCGGCATAAAGATCCGCAAACTCTGCCCTGGATTGTTTAAATCCGGCACTGCCCACATTGGCAATATTATTGCCGGTGACCGAAAGGTCTGCATTGGCCGCGCGCAAACCGCTTAAGCCGATATTAAACGCCATCCACTACTCCAAAGCCGCAACTGCAAGCGGCAATTATTAAATCTTACATAAAGCGACCGGTATTTCCGTCGTCGCGTTCTCGTTGGATGCGCTGGTAAATTTCTTCACGATGAACCGAAACATCTTTAGGCGCATCCACGCCAAGACGAATTTGATTGCCTTTTACACCAAGCACGGTAATGGCAACATCATCACCGACCATCAGGGTTTCGCCAATCCGGCGAGTTAAAATAAGCATTTCCTTAACTTCCATTCAATAACAGGCACATTTTATGTGCAATTTTTTAAATACTTTGGACCAGTGATCCAAAGTATTTCCCTTGACGACTAACTGCTGATGCCATGCACCGCTGAAAGCGGCACACTGCCCAGTCCTGCCAATTCCAGATACACCTCGCCTGCCGCCATGCGTACGCTATCCACCTTGGTGGGCAACAGGGTATAAAGTTCGCGCTCGCCCTCTTCATAGCTTGCCTTGGCAGAAAAACGGTATTTGCCCGCAGGCAGTGTTTTTCCTTCATCATCCTTGCCATCCCACTCAAACGGCACTTCACCGGCCTTTTGCTGCCCTAACTCGATGCGGCGCAACAAATTGCCTTGTTCATCGTAGACCTCAAGGCTCACCTTCTCGCTGGCAACGGGTAACTGCACATTGCCTTTAAAAGGTTGCCCGGTATCCACATGGGCCGCATCCGCCGCCAGCCATACCTGCTTACCCACCAAGGAGACCGCCTGCAATGCCTGCGCCGAACGCTGCTGTAACAACAGTGCAGCCATACTCTCATCGAGCTTTTGCAAGCCTTCTACCTGGCTAAACTGCGCAAGTTGGGCGATAAACTCGCTGTTGCCTTGCGGTGCCAGCGGGTCTTGATTGTTAAGCTGGGCAATCAGCAGATTTAAAAAAGCATCTTTACCCAATGCTTTGTTGTTATCGGCAGCACCACCACTTACTTTAGAATCATTGGATAGCGCCTGTGCAAAATAGTTCTGCTGGATATTCATAAGACTCTACTGCCCCAGCGTTAATACTTTGAGCATCATTTGACGGGCACTGTCCATCACTTGCACATTGGCTTGAAAAGCGCGGCTGGCGGAAATCATATCGGCCATTTCTTCAACCACATTGACATTCGGATAATAGACATAGCCGTTTTCATCAGCCGCCGGATGTCCGGGCTCATAACGCGGGGTTAAACTGGAGGTATCCTCCACTACGCCCAATACAGCAACGCCAACGCCTGCCTCTTGAGATTCAGCAAATAATGAAGCACTGCTGGAAAAATCTTTTGATTGTTGTAATACACTGGCAAATACCGGATGACGGGCGCGATAAGTGCCCCCTTCACTGGAAGAAACGCTTTGTGCGTTGGCGATATTGCTGGATACGGTATTAAGCCGAGTGGTTTGCGCACTCATGGCGGAACCGGCAATATTAAACACTTGCGACAAACTCATAGACTAAATATTCCACTGCTACACTACGAAAAATCGTTGTTAAATGAGCTGGTTTAAAATTTATTCACCGCGTATCGCGGCGAGCAAGCCTTTAAATTGATTATTCAGCAAGGTAAAACTACTTTGAAAACGCAAGCTGTTTTCGGCATAACGCGCCTGTTCCGCATCGGCATCAACGCTATTGCCATCAATAGCCGCCTGCATCGGCACACGAAACTTTAAATGCGCATCGCCTACCTGCTGCCCACCGGTAGGGATATGCAAATGGTGCGTGATTCGCGCCGTCAATTCTGTAGCAGAGCCGCCGCCTGATACTTGCCTTTTAAGCGCCTCGCTAAAATCCAAATCACGCGCTTGGTAATTCGGCGTATCGGCATTAGCGAGATTATTGGCCAGCAGCTCTGCTCGCCGCGCCCGCAAACCCAGCGCTTGCTCATGTAGACCCAAAGCATTGGCAAAGCTGATATTCATGATGAGGCCTTAACGGTTTATTTGACGCTTTAATGATAAAAAGCAAAGCGCGTGCCATATCCTTACCATACTCTATGGCTTAACACCGTGCGTTGAGGCAAACCATCCATACATAAATTGCCTATCCATCAGCAGGCAAGAGCAAAACTGCAAAACAAGCCTTGCTGCTTAGAGCGGATAGTGAAAGCGTTTTTGATCGTGATTTTTCGCAAAAAACTCAGTGGCTTTCTGCCGTCGCCCATTCATCGATAGTCGAAAGTGCAAGCGTCGGGAAATCGGTAATGATGCTGTCCACGCCAAGCTTTGCCAGCCTTTGCATATCGCTCGCATCATTGACCGTCCAAACCGACAGATGCACACCGGCACCTTTCGCTTTGGCGACTCGCTCGGCGGTGCAAGCCTTCCAGTTCAGTGCGAGCAGCGAGCAGCCGTAGCGCAGTGCTTTATCGACCGGACAGCGCAAACTGCGCTCAGCGACCAGACCACGTTTAAGATGAGGCGCAAATTCGCGCAAGGCATCAAGCACCAGGGTCGAGGCGGAAGTGACAGTGATCACTTCACTGACCGAGTATTGATCCGCAAGACGGGCTATTTCCTTGGCCATTTTTTCGGCAACGCCTTTGGAGACGTTTTTCACTTCAAGCTGCCAGTGTTCAAACCGGCACTTGGCAAACAGCTCACAAAGACGCGGAATGGGGCAAGGCACCGGCCAGGCAGGCCCTGCTTGCCTGGCATCCATGCGCACCAACTCCTTGGCGGCAAACTCGATGACATCCCCGAGCTTGCCAGTGGTGCGCATTAAAGTGGGGTCGTGGATAACCATCAGCTCGCCATCACTGGACAGGTGCAAGTCCAGCTCGCAGCGACGAATCCCCTGCTCCAGACAATGCACAAAACCCGCCAGTGTATTTTCCGGTGCCTCCCCCTTGGCTCCACGATGGCCATAAACTTGCGTCATATTGCTTTTACCTTTTCTTTAATAATGTTGGTAAATCAATTATTTAGGCAGACCGCTTGCGGTTGTTACTTTTCTTGAGTCTTTTGTGCCTCCTGTGCGAGCAGCATCCGTTTACGTTCCACTCCCCAGCGGTAGCCTGCCAGCGCACCGTCACGGCGCACCACACGATGGCAGGGAATCAGCAGCGCCAGCCGATTGCGTGCACAGGCTGAAGCCACTGCGCGTACCGCACCGGGCTTGCCGATTCGCCGGGCTATCTCGCTGTAGCTTAGGGTAGCGCCGGGCGCTATCTGCTGTAGTGTCTGCCAAACCTGCTGTTCAAAGGCACTGGCACCGGTATCAAGCGGCAGAAGGCAAAGCGTTTTCGGGTTTTCCAGCACAGCAATCACTTCAGCGAGCGCGGCTTTCAGCGCCGTTTGCGCCTGTTGCAATTTAGCATCAGGAAAGGCTTGCTGTAACTGCTGAGCTAAAACCTTTTCATCATCGCCAAAAAATACTGCACAAACGCCACGCGAAGACTGTGCAAACAGCATCAGGCCCAAGATACAGGGCGCTGTGGCAAAGCGGATGTCACCTTTATTCGTTGTAGTGCTCATCGTCTTAACCTTAAGCAAAAAAGCAAGGATAGCCTTTTGCAATCACTGCTTGTCATTTGCCATATCAAGCTAAAACCATAGAAACGCAGCGCTTCCCTCGCTTAAACCATTTCAATGAATTTCGCACGCAGGCAGCAGACCATTAAAAACCAAGCCTAAAAACCGGAGCCTTTACGGCTCCGGTTGTTTTTTGCCTATGCCTTAAACACGCTCAAGCACCGTGCTGATGCCTTGCCCCAAGCCGATGCACATGGTGGCAAGCCCCAAGGTACCGCCATTTTGCTTCATCACGTTAAGCAAGGTGCCGCAGATCCGTGCACCCGAACAACCAAACGGATGCCCCAAGGCAATCGCGCCGCCGTGCAGGTTGACCTTGTCATCCATCTTGTCGAGCAGTTTGAGGTCTTTAAGCACCGGCAGCGCCTGCGCGGCAAAGGCTTCGTTCAGCTCGACAAAGTCGATGTCGTCGATGGAAAGACCGGCACGTTGCAAGGCTTTTTTGCTGGCAGGCACCGGGCCGTAACCCATAATCGCCGGGTCAACACCGGCCACCGCCATTGAGCGAACCCGTGCCAGCGGGGTGATACCAAGGTCTTTGGCACGCTGCGCACTCATCACGATCAGGCAGGACGCGCCGTCTGTGACCTGCGAAGAAGTACCGGCCGTCACCGTGCCTTTTTTCTTGTCGAAAACCGGCGCTAACTTGGCAAGAGCTTCCAGCGTGGTATCCGCGCGGATGGTTTCGTCATAGTCATAGCGTTTGGGCAGGTCGTTTTCGTCATAACCCTGCATGGGGATGATTTCGCCTTCAAAACGACCTTCGATGGTTGCTTTGTGCGCCAAACGGTGCGAACGAACGCCAAAGGCATCCTGTTGCTCGCGGGTGATCCCGTGCATTTTGGCGAGCACTTCGGCTGTGAGTCCCATCAGCCCGGACGCGCGCGCCGAATACAGGGAAAGTTGCGGGTTGGGATCTACCCCGTGCTGCATGGACAAATGCCCCATGTGCTCCACGCCGCCCACCACAAACACATCGCCGTTACCGCTTTGAATGGCCTGCACCGCCGTGTGCAGCGCACTCATCGATGAGCCGCATAGACGGCTGACGGTTTGTGCGCTGGAGCTGTGTGGAATCGGCGTCATCAAAGAGGCCATACGCGCAATATTCCAGCCTTGTTCCAAGGTTTGGTTGACGCAGCCCCAAATCACATCTTCGACTTCGTTCGGGTTGACCTTGGGGTTACGCGCAAGGACTTTAGTAATCAAGTCTGCCGACAGGTTCTCAGCGCGGGTGTTGCGGTGCATTCCACCTTTGGAGCGCCCCATCGGGCTGCGGCCAAAGTCAACGATGACGGCATCTTTTGCATTCAAACTCATGACTGTTCACTCCCATTTAGGCAAAAAAGCGTTGGCCGTTTTTGGCGCGTTCACGCAACCATTCGGTCGGCTGGTACAGAGGCTCTGCATACTCGGCATAGCGTTCGGCCAGAGCAATAAACTCATTTAGGCCGATGCTATCCATGTAGCGGAACGCGCCTCCCAAGAAGGGCGGGAAACCAATGCCGTAAATCAGGCTGATGTCAGCCTCGGCGGCGCTTTCAACAATGCCTTCCTCCAAGCAGCGGGCAGCTTCCAGACAAAGTGGAATCATCATCATGTTCATGATGTCTTCGTCAGAAAACTCGACCTTGCGGCGAACAATGGGTTGGAGCAGTGAGTAAATTTCTGGGTCGTGGATTTTTTTCGGTTTGCCTCGTTTGTCCAGTTCATAGGCGTAAAAGCCCTTGCCGTTTTTCTGGCCGAAACGTCCGGCTTCAAACAGCACGTCCATGGCATTTTTGCCAAATTTTTTGCGCGCTTGCCCGACTCGCTCGGGATAGCCTTCTTCCAGCACTTTACTGGCGTGGTGACCGGTATCGATACCGACCATGTCCGACAGGTAAGCCGGCCCCATCGGCCAGCCGAATTTCTCGGCCAGCTTGTCGATGCGGACAAAGTCTTCACCGAGGGCGAGCAGCAGGCCGAAACCGGCCATGTAGGGAAACAGTACGCGGTTAATCCAAAAGCCGGGGCAGTCATGCACCACTACTGGCGTTTTGCCCAGCTTTTTGGCGTAGTTCAGCACCGTGGCAACGGCTTTATCGCTGGTTTTTTTACCGCGGATGATTTCCACCAACGGCATTTTGTGCACCGGGTTGAAAAAGTGCATGCCGATAAAGTTTTCCGGGCGCTTTAAGCCTTCGGCGAGCTTGCTGATGGAGATGGTCGAAGTGTTGGAGCAAAGGACAGCGCCTTCATCCATGATGCCTTCGACCTCAGCCAGCACAGCAGATTTGACCTTGGGATTTTCCACCACCGCCTCAACCACCAAGTCGGTATAAGCAAAATCACCGTAGCTGAGCGTCGGGCGGATGGAGGTTAAGCACTTAGCCAGTTTCTCGCTGGTGACTTTGCCTTTTTCCACACCGGCCAGCAGCAGTTTGGTCGCTTCATCTAGACCTGCTTTGATACCGGCTTCGCCAATATCTTTCATCACAATGGGCACACCGCTTTTGGCCGACTGAAAGGCAATGCCGCCGCCCATAATGCCCGCGCCAATAACCCCGGCGACTTTCACTTCACGCGCCAAGGGTGCCAATTCTTTGGCTTTTTTCTTCAATACCTGGTCGTTGTGATAAAGGCCGACCAGCGCTTTGGCCACCGACGTTTTCGCCAACTTGGCAAAGCTCGCCGCTTCAATATCCAGCGCTTTTTCACGGCCTTGCTCAGCACCTTTGCGGATGCTGTTCATGGCTTCTAGCGGCGCCGGGTAGTGGTTGCCCGCTTTTTGAATAATGAAACCCTTGATGCTCTCAAAAGCCATCAATTGTTCCATCGGGTTGAGTTTGAGTTTTTCCAGCTTGGGCTGGCGTTTGGCACGCCAATCCAACTCGCCGTCAACGGCGCGTTGCAGCAGGGTCAACGCAGCATCTCGCAGCTTGTCATCTTTGGCTACCGCATCAATGCAGCCGTTTTTCAGCGCCGCAGCGGGTTTGTGGTTCATGCCACCGGCGGCAATCCATTCAGCCGCGTTATCCACCCCGGCTACGCGCGAAAGGCGCACCGTGCCACCAAAGCCCGGCTGAATGCCCAGCATGATTTCCGGCAAGCCCATGCGCGCGCTTTCTGCGGCAATGCGGTAATCACAGGCGAGACACATCTCAAAACCGCCACCCAGCGCAAGGCCATTGATGGCGGCGACAGTCGGCACCGGCAAGTCTTCAAAATCGCTAAAAATCCGGTTGATTTCACGCACCATCGCCGCTAGTTGTTGTTCCGGGAAGTTAAACAGCGCGTTAAATCCGTCGATGTCGGCACCGACGATAAAAGCCTCTTTACCACTGGTGACCAATACACCACGAAGGTTTTTATCCGCTTTTAAAATATCGACCACCTGCCGAAACTCGCGCAGCGTGACCTCATCAAATTTGTTGACCGACTCGCCCTGAAGGTCGAAGTTCATCTCAACGATACCGGCCGAAAGTTCTTTGACCGTTATGCCTTTACCTTGAAAAATCATCAACATTCTCCATACCCATTTAACAACACAAACCACCAGCCACAAACCGGCATGGCGTTACCTTTACTCATCACTCTTAACACAAAGCTCCATACCAATGGAATGGTTAGCTTGCACGCAAGATCAAGGCATTGGCAAGGGCTTTTTAATAAAGGCTCCGTACGCCCGCTTTTGATTTGCTAAATTTACCCACAGAAACTGTTGATAACTTTGTGCAAAAAGTCTGCAAAAGCCTCGCAAGAAGCCAGCCCATGCTGCTTGGAAACAAATCGAACAAATTTTAACCATCAGCTAAAGTATAATAAAATCAATAAGTTATTATATTGCGCGTGGCTATCAATGGTTTACTGAAAGGTTATTGAGAAACACTTGCAGGCTGTGCATAAAAGTAACAGTCAAGGGGTCAATAGGGTTGCTTTAAGCAGACAAATCCAGTAATACATCGCCTGCTTAAGACAAAAAGCTCGGCTGCTCCCATCAATGGTCATTCAAAAGGGTGACTGCTATGATTGCTGATCGCTTGCATCAAGCAAGCGCGATCCCCGTGAAATTAAGCCTTTTCAGCCAAGCCGCAAGACTTGGCAAGCCCCCTTATTTGAGGAGACCCATCATGGCCTTTGTATTGCCACCGTTGCCCTATGAAAAAAATGCGCTGGAGCCGCATATTTCCAGCGAGACCATCGAGTACCACTACGGCAAGCACCACAACACCTATGTGGTCAACCTGAACAATCTGGTGCCAGGTACTGAATTTGAAGGCAAATCCTTAGAAGACATTATCAAAACCTCATCCGGCGGCATTTTTAATAATGCTGCGCAGATTTGGAACCACAGTTTCTATTGGGAGTGCCTGTCACCAAGTGGCGGCGGCGAGCCTGGCGGCGAGCTGGGTAAAGCGATTGACACAGCCTTCGGCTCTTTTGCCAAGTTCAAAGAAGAGTTCACTAAAACCGCCATCGGCACTTTTGGCTCGGGCTGGGCTTGGCTGGTGAAAAAAGCCGACGGTTCACTGGCACTTGCCAGCACCATCGGCGCGGGCTGCCCGCTCACCAGTGGTGATACGCCACTACTGACCTGTGATGTATGGGAACACGCTTATTACATCGACTACCGCAACCTGCGCCCGAAATACGTCGAGGCGTTCTGGAATTTGGTGAACTGGGACTTTGTCGCCAAAAACTACGCCGCTTAAGGTTTAAAAGGCCCAGGGTCTGTTCCCGTTTCAAACGCGAGCCGCGCTGCTGCTCAAAATTTTGCCAGACTAGGCGCAGCATGCAGCCAATGTGTACAACCTTGGCAAATGCTGCAACAACGTATGGCGAAATTTTGAGCGCAGCCCGAAGGGACGGGGCAGATTTTGCGCGCCGCTGTGTTGCTCGTCGTTCATTTGCATGAGCAAATTTCTATTCTCGCGCCTTGCCGCGCGAAAAATCTGCCTCCGTCGCGGCCACGTTTGAAGCGGGAGCAGACCCTAGCCACGGTCAGGCTTTTTTATATGCAACGCCAAGCGCCGCTAACACTTGCGCGAGTTCTGCCGAAACCTCGGCTTGCGCACGCACGGCAAGGCTGCTGATTTCGCGCCGCTCGGGATAGTGTTTACGCAGCGCGTCAAAAGCGGCGCGGCGCTCCAAGGCATTCCCACGCAGACTTAGGCGAAACGCGGCATCGTCGCGGCGCACGTCATAGACGGCGCGACAGAGGGTGGCGAGCGCCCAATCCGGCGGGCAGTTGCCATGCAAATGCAGTCCGGCCAACCAAGGTGCGGGTAACAGCGCTTGCAACTGTACACGCGGCGCAAGGCCTAAATGCTCACAGAGCGCTTGGTAAATCTGCGCCGTGCCGCGCAGTCTGCCATCTAAACTGTAACCTGCGATATGCGGCGTGGCGATAGTGCAACGCGCGGCGAGTTCTGTACAAACTTGCGGCTCGCCCTCCCATACATCCAGCACCAGCGCTAAATCTTCACGCGCCGTTAATAACGCCAGGTTATCGACGACTGCGCCACGGCTACTGTTTATCAACCAAGTGTGCGGGCGCATTTGCGCGAGTTGGTTCGCGCCGATGAGATGACGAGTGCTGGCATTAAGCGGCGTATGCAGGCTAATCACGTCGCATTCGGCGAGTATCTTATCAAGATGGACAAATTCACCGCCTTCGGCGGCCTGCCTTGGTGGGTCGCATTGCCAGACCGAGCAGCCCAGCGCTTTTAACAACGCAACCAACAGGCCACCGACCGCGCCACAACCCACTACGCCATAACGGCGCTCGCGTAGTGCTACACCGCGGCGCTCAGCCAGTACCAGCAAGCTGGACAGTACGTAATCGACCACCGCGCGTGCATTGCAGCCCGGTGCACTGGCAAAAGCGATGTGCCGCTCTCGCAGATAATCCAAGTCGAGATGGTCTGTGCCGATGGTGCAGGTACCCACAAAACGCACTTTGCTGCCTTCCAACAGAGGGCGGTCAACCTGGGTGACTGAACGCACCAACAGCACATCGGCATCTTTCAGTACAGCGGGGGCGAGCGCTCGCCCCGGCACGCGGCACAGCTCGCCCAACGAGGCAAAAAACGCATCAGCCAGCGGGATATTTTCATCGGCCAGAATACGCACGCTAAATATCCAATGCTTTGGGTTGGTAGCCCTGCTGGCGGTAATGGCGGAAGTTGTCACGGCTCGCCTGGAGCCGTTCGGGGTCCTGGCTAACCAGCTCGATAATCCGCGAAAAATATTGAATATGCGGCGAAACGCCGCGATTAAGATTAATTAAAAGCCCTCCACTTTGTGCCGGAGGCTCATTTTCACCAATCACTACCGGAGCGACCGGGTTATCTTCGGCCAACTCATGCGGCACAAAAGCCTCCGCCTTAAAGCGCCAGAGTAGTTCATCGATCGTCTGCATTTCCTCGCCATCTTGGCAGCGGATAAACACCGGCAGACCGGCCTGCCAGCCTTTACGCGCCAGTTGACAAGCCGCCCGTAACCGCGCATCCGCCTGCGTACTGCCAAGTCGATAAAATTCAATGCGCACAGGGCGGCTCCCGCCTCATTTGAAACGGGAAACAAATCCTAACTATTAACAATGCGGAAACCGACTTTAATCGTCACTTGGTAATGCCCAACACCACCATCCACGATATGACCGCGTGTATCAATCACCTCAAACCATTCCATCAGATTAAGGCTTTTCGCCGCTTCAGCCAGCGCGTTTTCAATGGCATCTTCAATACTGGTCTTGGATGAACCTACCAGCTCGATTTTTTTGTAGGTGTGATGGTCGGACATAAAAATTCCCCTGTTCTGGATGTGTTAGGGGGATAAGCCTACACCTCTTGCACGCGGTTTGGCAGCCTGATGGATGCAAAACGCCGCTTTTGCCTTTATCCTTGGCTCTTGCCGTGACCGCCTTGCCAAGCAAGGCAACCCAAGAGGATTTCCCCTGCATGACTTCACTTCGAGCTGGCCCGGATGAACGCGGCCTGTTTGCCGATTTTGGCGGTCAATATGTGGCCGAAACGCTGATGCCACTGGTGCGCTGGCTGGCCGATGAATACCAAAAAGCCAAGGCCGACAGCGCTTTTGCCGAAGAACTTGGTGCGCTTTGCCGCGATTTTATCGGCAGACCCAGCCCGCTATATTTTGCCGAAAGGCTTTCTGCGCACTGTGGCGGCGCAAAGATTTATCTAAAGCGCGAAGATTTAAACCACACCGGCGCGCACAAAATCAACAACTGCGTCGGCCAGATTTTGCTGGCGCGGCGCATGGGCAAGCGACGCATCATTGCCGAAACCGGTGCGGGCATGCACGGGGTTGCCGTCGCCACGGTCGCCGCGCGTTTTGGCATGCCGTGCGTGATTTTTATGGGCACCACCGATATTGACCGCCAACAGGCCAATGTCTTTCGTATGAAGCTGCTCGGCGCTGAGGTGATTCCAGTCACATCCGGCACGGGTACGCTTAAAGACGCGATGAACGAGGCGCTACGCGATTGGGTCACTCAGGTTGCCGATACTTTTTATCTGATTGGCTCGGTCGCAGGCCCGCACCCTTATCCGCAGATGGTGCGCGACTTTCAATGCGTGATTGGCAATGAAACACGCGAGCAAATACAAGCTAAAGAAGGCCGTCTGCCGGATTCGCTGATTGCTTGTGTCGGTGGCGGCTCCAATGCGATGGGACTGTTCCATCCGTTTTTGGATGAGCCTTCGGTACAAATTATCGGTGTAGAAGCGGCTGGACACGGGATTGAAACGGGATTGCATGCGGCTAGCTTAAACGGCGGCTCGCCCGGCGTGCTGCACGGCAATCGCAGCTTCTTTTTGCAAACAGGCGACGGGCAGATTATCGACGCGCATTCGATTTCTGCCGGTCTCGACTACCCCGGCATTGGCCCGGAACACGCTTTTTTGCACCAGATTGGCCGCGCCGAATACAGCGCCGTAACCGATCAAGAAGCGCTGGCGGCGTTTCACCTGTGCTCGCGTCTGGAAGGCATTATTCCAGCGCTCGAATCGGCGCACGCGCTGGCCGAAGCCTTTAAGCGAGCGCCCAAGCTGCCCAAGGAGCATCTGATGGTGGTCAATCTGTCCGGCCGTGGTGACAAAGACATGCAAACCGTGATGCAGCATCTGTCGGAGGCCTCCCAATGAGCCGCCTTACGACAGCCTTTGCGCAGCTTAAGCAGCAAAACCGCGCCGCGCTGATTACTTTTGTCACCGCGGGCGATCCCAACTACGAGCAGAGCCTTGCCCTGCTCAAAGCACTCCCCGAAGCGGGCGCGGATATTATTGAACTCGGCATGCCGTTTTCTGACCCGATGGCCGACGGTCCGGCCATTCAACGCGCCAATCTGCGGGCGCTGGCGGGCGGGCAGACGCTTCCCCGCACCTTGCAAATGGTGCGCGAGTTTCGAGCGGAAAACCAAAAGACACCCCTGGTGCTGATGGGCTATTTCAACCCCATCCACCGCTACGGCGTGCCGACTTTTATCGAACAGGCCAAAGCCGCTGGGGTCGATGGGCTGATTGTGGTGGATTTACCGGTCGAGCACGACGCGCAGCTCTGCACTCCGGCGCAAGCGGCCGGGTTGGATTTTATTCGTCTGTGCACGCCAACTACCGATGAAAACCGCCTGCCGAAAGTGCTTACCGGCAGTTCCGGCTTTATCTACTACATATCAGTCGCGGGCGTAACCGGCGCGGCCAGTGCCAGCGAGCAGCAGCTCAAGCAAGCGCTATCCAGGCTGCGCCGTCACAGCCGGTTGCCGCTGGCCGTCGGCTTTGGCATTCGCTCGCCGGAACAAGCCGCGATGGTGGCGCATCTTGCCGATGGCGTGGTGGTGGGTTCTGCCCTGGTGGAAAAAATCGCCGAGGCGGCCTCCCCAGAGCAGGCTACTGCGGATGTGTTGGCGCTTTGCCGGGAACTTTCTGCGGCGGTACACGAGGCAAGAAACACCTAAATTCTTACCCTCGCCCGCAAGCGGGCAGAGGAGCACAAAGAGCGCCTTGGCGGCATAGCACAATTCAGGCACAATATACGCCGCTTTTTCGCCTGGCATTTTGCGCCGGGCGTTTTATTGGTATTTCAAAGGATATTTGCATGTCGAAAGAAGACAGCTTCGAGATGGAAGGCACTGTCGTCGATACATTGCCCAACGCCATGTTCCGTGTGGAACTGGAAAATGGGCACGTGGTCACTGCGCATATTTCCGGCAAGATGCGCAAAAACTACATTCGCATTTTGACCGGCGATAAAGTGCGCGTTGAATTAACGGCTTATGACTTGGGCAAAGGCCGCATTACCTACCGCGCCCGTTGATTGTTCCTGCCAAGTAATAGATGCCCGCCGCTTAACCAGCGGGCACTTGTTTATCAAGCCGGTTCTGCGGGTTCGGCAGCAATGGCCTCGTAGCTGAAACGAAGCTCGCCATCCTCGAAATCGATATGCACCATACCGCCTTGCGCGGACAGCTCACCAAACAGGATTTGCTCGGCCAGCGGGCGCTTGATTTTGTCCTGAATCAACCTTGCCATTGGCCTTGCGCCCATTTGCGCGTCGTAACCTTGTTCCGCCAGCCAATCACGCGCCGTCTCGCTCACTTCAAGGCTAACCTGCTTGTCCTCCAACTGCGCCTGCAGTTCAACCAAGAATTTATCCACGATACTTTTAATCACTTCGTGGCTTAGGCGGCCAAACTGGATAATGGTATCCAGCCGGTTACGAAACTCCGGGGTAAAGCTCTTTTTGATCACCTCCATCGCGTCGCTGGAATGGTCTTGTTGGCTAAAACCAATGGAAGCACGTGCGGCGGTCTCTGCCCCGGCGTTGGTGGTCATCACCAAAATAATGTTGCGAAAATCCGCCTTGCGCCCGTTATTGTCGGTCAAGGTGCCGTGATCCATCACTTGCAGCAGTAGATTAAATACGTCGGGGTGGGCTTTTTCGATTTCATCGAGCAGCAACACGCAATGCGGATTTTTGCTGATCGCTTCGGTCAATAATCCGCCTTGGTCGAAGCCAACATAGCCAGGCGGCGCACCAATCAAGCGCGATACCGTGTGCCGCTCCATATATTCGGACATATCAAAACGTATCAGCTCGATACCAAGAGCCCTGGAGAGCTGCTTGGCGACCTCGGTCTTGCCCACGCCAGTGGGCCCTGCAAACAGGAACGAGCCTACCGGTTTTTCGACCGATTTAAGCCCGGCACGGGACAGTTTGATCGCCGTTGCCAGCGACTCAATCGCTGCATCCTGACCAAAGACCGTTAATTTTAGGTCACGTTCCAAATTGCGCAGCAGTTCTTTGTCGGAACTGCTGACGTGTTTTGGTGGAATACGGGCGATTTTGGCGACGATGTCTTCTACCTCTGCCACATCAATAAGCGCCACGCGATTTTCTTCTGCTTGCAGCCTTTGGTAAGCGCCCGCCTCGTCAATCACGTCAATGGCCTTGTCCGGCATTAGACGGTCATTGATATAGCGTGCAGAAAGCTCAGCGGCCGCACGCAGCGCTTCATCGCTATAAGCGATCGAGTGATGCTCTTCAAAACGTGATTTCAGGCCACGCAGGATACTGATGGTATCTTCAACCGAAGGCTCGACAATATCGACTTTTTGAAAGCGCCTTGCCAGTGCGCGGTCTTTTTCGAAAATACCGCGAAATTCTTGAAAAGTAGTCGAACCGATGCAGCGAATTTCCCCGGATGACAGCAGTGGTTTGAGCAGGTTGGAGGCATCCATCACCCCGCCGGAGGCCGCACCGGCTCCGATAATGGTGTGGATTTCATCGATAAACAAAATCGCTTGTGGGCGCTTGCGCAGTTCACCGAGCAGGGATTTCAAGCGTTTTTCAAAGTCCCCACGGTATTTGGTACCGGCCAGCAATGCGCCTAAATCCAGCGCGTAAACCACGCTTTGCGAAAGTATCTGCGGGACTTTACCATCCACAATCTGCTTGGCCAGCCCTTCGGCAATGGCCGTTTTGCCTACACCGGCCTCACCCACCAACAGGGGATTGTTTTTACGGCGGCGAGCGAGGATTTGTGCGACCCGTTCAACTTCTTGCTCTCGCCCAACCAGCGGGTCTATTCGCCCTTGCCTGGCCAGTTCATTCAGGTTACTGGTGAAGCTATCCAGCGGATTATTGCTGGTCGCGGCCGTGTCGCCCGCGTGGCTTTCCGTGGTTTCCTCAGCAGGCGTGCGGCTGTCTTGCCCGGGTACGCGCGATACGCCGTGGGCCACAAAATTGACCACGTCCACACGCGTGACATTTTGCTGCTTGAGTAAAAACACGGCGTGGCTTTCCTGCTCGGAAAACAGTGCTACCAGAACATTGGCTCCAGTCACTTCACGCTTGCCGGAACTTTGCACATGGAATACCGCCCGCTGCAAAACACGCTGAAACCCCAAAGTCGGCTGGGTTTCACGGGTTTGCTCGTGGGCAGGAATAAGCGGCGTAGTGGAGCCGATAAATTCCTGCAAATCCTGCCGCAGCCTATCCAGCGAAGCGCCACAGGCACGCAGCACATTAACTGCCGCTTCGTTGCCGAGCAACGCGAGCAGCAGGTGTTCAACGGTCAAAAACTCATGGCGCTTGTGACGCGCCTCCTTGAACGCCTGATTGAGCGTGACTTCCAGCTCACGGTTCAACATGGCTCGTTACTCCGCTTATCCAAAAATAGTGCACCGATGGCGATTGCCATCAGTCGTCTGGCTCTACCTCACAGAGTAGCGGATGCTGGCTATCCTGCGCAAAATCATTGACCTGCATGGCCTTGGTTTCAGCAATATCGCGGGGAAATATGCCGCACACGGCGCTACCTTCAAGATGCACTTTGAGCATGACCTGAGTGGCCAACTCACGGTTCATGGCAAAGAACCTCTCCAATACTTCTACCACAAATTCCATCGGTGTGTAGTCATCATTGAGCAAAACCACCTTGTACAGCCGCGGCGTCTGAAGTTTTGGTCGCGCCTCAGCAATGGCGAGATGGCCGCCTTCGTCATCATCCACAGGACGGGAATCCTGATAAAAAATACCTTTCATATGCCGTATGTCTTTAATTTAACTAAAAAGTTGCTGTTCGAGGCGAACTATTGAGCCGCACATTTGTCCCATGATGCAAGCAAACCACCATTGATGTGGAGCACCGGTCTGCCATAAAAAAATTGTTGCAATACGTAAAGCTGCAGCTAGGATAGATAAGGGGCTCACCCGAAAGTGGGTACAGTACCCATTATTTGCTGAAAAACGGATGATACGCCCCAAATGGGGCTTTTGCAGAGGGGAAGCGATATGTACAGTGGCAAAGTCAAGTGGTTCAACAATGCCAAGGGTTACGGATTTATCCTCGCCGATGGGCGCGAAGAGGATTTGTTCGCGCACTATTCTGCCATTCAGATGAGTGGTTACAGAAGCCTCAAGGCGGGGCAGGCAGTATGTTTTGAAATTGTGCATGGCCCCAAAGGCTTGCACGCAGTTAATATTTCCAGCGTGTCCGCCGATGTGCCTGCCAGCAATGCAAGTGAAACTGCGCAAAGCGCCCCAGTGAAATTCCACGAGGGCGTCGAAGCAACTACCTAATTGCATAGCCCCTTGATTTCTCTTTAAGAGCAATCAAGGGGCTTGCTGTCATACCCGTCTTTTACATATGCGCAATCAGCGCATCGCCAAAGCCAGAACAAGACAGCAGTTTCGCGCCATCCATCAGTCTTTCAAAATCATAGGTCACGGTTTTTGCCGCAATGGCACCGTTGGTGCCTTTGATAATCAGCTCTGCGGCTTCAGTCCAGCCCATGTGACGCAGCATCATTTCTGCTGAAAGAATCACTGAACCGGGGTTGACCTTGTCCAATCCGGCATACTTAGGCGCAGTACCGTGGGTGGCCTCAAACATGGCGATGTTGTCGGATAGATTCGCGCCAGGCGCAATGCCGATACCGCCGACTTCTGCCGCCAAAGCATCGGACAGGTAGTCGCCGTTAAGGTTAAGCGTGGCAATCACGTCGTATTCCGCCGGACGCAGCAAGATTTGTTGCAGCATGGCATCGGCAATCACGTCTTTAACCACAATGGTTTTGCCGGTTTTGGGATTTTTAAACTGCATCCACGGGCCGCCGTCTAAAAGCTCGGCGCCAAACTCGTCACGTGCGAGTTCATAGCCCCACTCTTTAAACGCGCCTTCGGTGAACTTCATGATATTGCCCTTATGCACCAAGGTCACGGAACTGCGGTCGTTGTCTACCGCATATTGCAGCGCTTTGCGCACCAAGCGCTTGGTACCTGCCTCAGAAACCGGCTTAATGCCAATGCCGCAGCCTTCGGTAAAGCGGATTTTGGTGACGCCCATTTCTTCGGTCAAAAACTTGATCAGCTTCTGCGCTTCCTTGGAACCGGCCTTCCACTCCACTCCGGCATAAATATCCTCGGAATTTTCGCGGAAAATCACCATATCCACATCGCCGGGTTTTTTTACCGGACTGGGTACGCCTGCAAACCAACGCACTGGACGCTGGCAAACGTACAGGTCAAGCTCTTGGCGCAGCGCCACGTTGAGCGAGCGAATGCCGCCGCCAACCGGCGTGGTCAGCGGCCCTTTGATGGAAACCACATAGTCGCGCACGGCTTCAAGTGTCTCGCGCGGCAGCCAAGTGTCCTGGTCATACACGCGGGTGGCTTTCTCGCCCGCGTAGACTTCCATCCAGGCGATTTTGCGCTCGCCTTGGTAGGCTTTTTCCACAGCGGCATCGACCACTTTAATCATCACTGGACTGATGTCCGCACCGATGCCATCGCCTTCGATAAAGGGAATGATGGGGTTATTCGGCACGTTCAAGGACATGTCCGCATTGACGGTGATTTTGTCACCATTCGTTGGTACCTTAATTTTTTGGTATCCCATGCTGCTGCTCCACTTAGTCCACTTAGGTTGTTACCCGATAATTTGACGTCAGTTTGTCAAAGCCGTCTATTTTTGGGGTTTTACCGTGGAAAGTCACGCCTTTTCCACTTTTTCAAGTGCTTAAGAGCGCTTATTGCCGGTGCCCTGCCAGCTCCAGCACTTTATCGACCAGCTTGTTAATGCCTTCTGCCGCTTCACTGATGGAATTGGCCAGCATATAGGCGGGGGTGCTGACTAAATTGTGCTGCGCATCATAGACAATATCACCTACCGGGCAGGGTTGATGTTTGGCACCCATTTTTTCCAAGGCGGCGGCGGTATTTTCATCATTGCCAATGGTACAAATAACGTCTTTGCCATAAATAGCGGCGGCCAGGGTGGGTGAAATGCAGATTAAACCAATGGGTTTACCGGCTTTTGCAAAACTCTGCGCAAAGGCCAGTACATCGGCTTGCACTTGCATATCCGCTCCGGCGCTTGCAAAGCTGGACAGGTTCTTAGCCGCACCAAAACCGCCTGGCACGATCAGCGCGTCCAATGTTGAACTATTGGCTTCGTTTAATCCTTTAATATCGCCGCGGGCAATGCGTGCTGATTCTTCCAGTACATTACGGCTTTGTGCCATCGGCTGGCCGGTTAAATGGTTAATGACTTCGGTTTGCGCAATATTCGGCGCAAAACATTGCGCCTGCGCCCCGCGCCCGCTTAAGCGCAATAAGGTAATGACCGCTTCGTGAATTTCACTGCCATCAAACACGCCACAACCCGACAGCAGCACCGCTATTTTCTTGCTCATGACACTCTCTCCTTGAATAAGTAATGTACAGCGCACCATCTGAGCCTTTAACTGCGCGAAAGGTCAAGCCCTGTTGCCGGTTTTTCGCCAACCCCGCCGCAGCTTTCGGCTAAAATAGCTGCCCTCGCCTTCCCTGTTGCTTTGAGGCTGCCTTGAATATCCTGACTTTGCGCGGCCATCTCGCGCTTTCTGCCTTCCGTCACGCCCGTCTGCTTTCCCGTTTGCGCGAGGTTTCGCCAGAGGTTGCTGGCTTTACCGCGCAATTTATCCATTTTGCTGAAATAAGCGAGGCGCTATCTGCGGATGAACAGGCCACACTGTCGCGCCTGTTGGATTACGGGCAAAAGACCGCGCAGACGCAGGCGGACGGCAGACTGTTTTTGGTCGTGCCGCGTCTTGGCACGGTTTCGCCTTGGTCGAGCAAGGCAACCGATATTGCCCGCAACTGCGGTCTTACTAAAATCAACCGGTTGGAACGTGGCATTGCTTTTTGGATAGCCGGCGAATGTGCAGAGGAGCCGATTTTGCCGCTGCTGCACGACCGTATGACGCAATCCGTACTGCGCGACTTTTCAGAGGCGCATCAACTATTTCGCCATGAAGCGCCAAGACCGCTTACTTCCATCGATATTCAGCGGCAAGGCAGGCAGGCGCTGGAGCAGGCCAACCGCGAGTTGGGGCTGGCGCTGGCTGAAGATGAAATCGACTACCTGCTGGAAAGCTTCCAAGCTCTGGGCCGTAATCCGCAGGATGTGGAACTGATGATGTTTGCACAGGCCAATTCCGAACATTGTCGGCACAAGATTTTTAACGCAAGCTGGACGATTGACGGCAAGCCACAGGATAAATCCCTGTTTGCCATGATTAAAAATACCTATCAGATAAGCCCGCAAGGCGTGCTGTCTGCCTATCGTGACAATGCAGCGGTGATGGAAGGCGCAGCGACTGCGCGTTTTTGGCCAGATGCTGAAACCTGCGAATACGGCAAAACCATCGAACCGGCGGCGATTTTGATGAAGGTGGAAACCCATAACCACCCCACCGCCATTGCCCCCTTTGCCGGCGCTGCGACCGGTGCGGGCGGGGAAATCCGCGACGAAGGTGCCACCGGCTGCGGTGCCAAACCCAAAGCGGGGCTGACCGGTTTTGCCGTCTCCAACCTGCATATCCCGGGTTTTGCGCAGCCTTGGGAGTTGCCGCTTGGCAAACCCTCGCGCATGGCCAGTGCACTTGATATCATGCTGGACGGGCCGATTGGCGCGGCGGCGTTTAACAACGAATTTGGCCGCCCCAACCTGTGCGGCTACTTTCGCAGCTTTGAGCAATCGGTCGATACGCCGCACGGGCGGGAAGTACGCGGCTACCACAAACCCATCATGCTGGCCGGTGGCCTCGGCAATATCCGCCCGCAGCACGTGCAAAAGGGAACCATCTGCGAAGCGGCCAAGCTGATTGTGCTGGGAGGCCCGGCCATGTTGATCGGCCTTGGCGGCGGCGCGGCCTCGTCGGTCGGCAGCGGCAGTCAAGCCGACAGCCTCGACTTTGCCTCAGTGCAGCGCGATAACCCAGAAATGCAGCGCCGCTGCCAAGAAGTGATTGACCGCTGCTGGCAGCTTGGGGCGGACAACCCTATTGCCTTTATCCACGATGTCGGCGCGGGAGGGCTTGCCAACGCGCTGCCGGAATTGGTCAACGACGGCGGGCACGGCGGGCGCTTTGAACTGCGCGACATCCCCAGCGCCGAATCCGGCCTGAGCCCGCTGGAACTCTGGTGCAACGAATCGCAAGAGCGCTATGTGCTGGCAATCCATCCGGCTGACCTGCCACGCTTTGAGGCCATTTGCGCGCGCGAGCGCTGCCCGTTTGCCGTGGTTGGCGAGGCGACCAAAGAGCAACAGCTACAGGTCAGCGACCGCCATTTTGGCAATCATCCGGTGGATATGCCGCTTGATCTGTTGCTCGGCAAACCGCCGCGCATGCAGCGTGATGTTCAGCATGAAGCGATTAAAGGCGACGACTTCAGCGGCAACGCTATTGAACTGAGCGAAGCGTTAAACCGCGTACTGCATCATCCGGCGGTTGCCAGCAAAGCCTTTTTAATCACCATTGGCGACCGCAGCATTAGCGGCCAGGTGGTGCGCGAACAAATGGTCGGCCCTTGGCAAGTGCCGGTTGCCGACTGCGCCGTGACGGCGAACAGTTTTGACGGTTATAGCGGCGAGGCCATGGCGATTGGCGAGCGCAGCCCGCTTGCGCTCTTAAATGCACCCGCTTCGGCGCGCATGGCGGTGAGCGAGGCCATTACCAATATCGCTTGTGCGCCGATTGAGCAGATTTCTGACATTAAGTTATCGGCCAACTGGATGGCTGCCTGCGGCCACGCGGGCGAAGATGCCAAGCTCTATGACGCCGTTAAAGCGGTGGGCATGGAGCTTTGCCCGGCGCTTGGCATTAGCATTCCGGTGGGCAAGGATTCGCTTTCCATGCAAACGCGCTGGCAGCAAGATGGTGAGGAAAAAAGCGTTATCTCGCCGCTTTCTTTGGTGATTTCTGCCTTTGCCAAGGTGCCTGATGTGCGCCGCAGCCTAACGCCGCAATTGCGTTTGGATAAAGGCGAAACACGGCTGATTTTGCTGGACTTGGGGCGCGGCAAAAATCGCTTGGGCGGCTCTATTGTTGCGCAGTGCTTTAGCCAATTAGGTCAAGAAACGCCGGATTTGGATCATCCAGAGGACTTAAAAGCGCTATTTTCTGCCGTCCAGTCATTAAACCGTGAAGGCAAACTACTGGCTTATCACGACCGTTCCGATGGTGGTCTTATCGCCTGTGCGCTGGAAATGGCCTTTGCCGGACACTGCGGTTTAGAGCTGGAACTGGATCACTCATCCCATCCTGTTGCCGCACTATTTAGCGAGGAACTCGGCGCACTGCTGCAAGTCCGTGAAAGCGATTGCATTGATGTCTTGGCGCAACTTTCGGCCAGCGGACTTAACGATTGCGTCCGTGTTATTGGCCGCCCCATTGCAGGCGGGCAAGTCCGTATTAGTCGGCAAGGTCAAACCCTGTTTGCTGGCGAGCGCCGCTTGCTGCAACAGGCCTGGAGCGAAACCAGCTACCGCATGCAGCGGCTGCGCGACCACGAAGGCTGCGCCGATGAAGAATTTGCCGCGCTACTCGATGAAACCAACCCAGGTCTTGCTTGCAAGCCTTCTTTTGACCCGCAAGACAATATCTGCGCCGCTTATATTGGCAAAGCGCGGCCAAAAGTCGCCATTTTGCGCGAACAAGGCGTTAACGGGCAGGTGGAAATGGCCGCCGCCTTCGACCGCGCCGAATTTACCGCCGTTGATGTGCATATGAGCGACCTGTTAAGCGGACGAGTCACGCTCGATCACTTCCAGGGTCTTGCCGCTTGCGGTGGTTTTTCCTACGGCGACGTACTGGGTGCGGGCGGCGGCTGGGCCAAATCCATCCTGTTCAACCCAAGGGCGCGGGAAACCTTCGCCGAATTTTTCGCACGCCATGACCGCTTTGCCCTTGGCGTATGCAACGGCTGCCAAATGCTTAGCCTGTTGCGCGAGATCATTCCGGGCAGCGAATACTGGCCGCGTTTTGTGCGCAATCGTTCGGAACAGTTCGAGGCAAGGCTTTTGATGGTTGAGGTAGAAGATTCGCCGTCGATTTTCCTGCAAGGCATGCAAGGCTCAAAACTGCCCATCGCCATTGCCCACGGCGAAGGGCTGGCCGAATTTAACGACGGCAAAGCGCTGCAAGCGGCGGAAAACGCAGGCTGCATTGCCCTGCGCTATATCGATAACTACGGCAAAATCAGCGAACAATACCCGGCCAATCCCAACGGCTCGCCGCGCGGCATTACCGGCCTGTGCAATCAAGACGGGCGGGTAACCCTGATGATGCCCCACCCTGAGCGGGTATTTCGCGGCGTGCAAAATACTTGGCAATCGGCAGACCGCGCAGCAGAAGATGCCCCTTGGCTAAGACTGTTTCGCAATGCACGGGCCTGGGTCGGGTAAACGACATTGCCCTCATGTCTTGAACAGGATTGCCAGCAGCAAGTACCATCAGCCTTTATTTTTACCTCAGGAGCCACGCATGATTGCGGGCAGCATGGTCGCGCTGGTCACACCAATGAACCCACAAGGCGACATCGACTGGCAAGCCTTAAACGATTTAATCGATTGGCACTTGCAAGAAGGCACTAACGCCATTGTCGCCGTAGGCACCACGGGCGAGTCGGCGACTTTAAGTGTGGAGGAACATTTAGCCGTTATCCGCCATGTGGTTAAACAAGTGAAGCGGCGCATTCCGGTGATTGCAGGTACCGGTGCCAACTCCACGCGCGAAGCCGTTGAACTGACCGAAAACGCCAAAGCCGCTGGGGCTCAAGCCTGTCTTTTGGTCGTGCCTTACTACAACAAACCCACGCAAGAAGGTTTGTACCTGCACTTTAAAACGATCGCCGAGGCAGTAGACATCCCACAGATTCTCTACAACGTACCTGGCCGCACCGCTTGCGACCTGCTGGCAGAAACCGTCGCGCGGTTGTCACATATCCGCAATATCATCGGCATCAAGGAAGCGACCGGCGATTTGCAGCGCGGCAAGCGCATTCTGGAAACGGCCAAAGACGGCTTTTTGCTCTATTCCGGTGACGATGCCACGGCTGCCGAATTGATGCTACTGGGTGCCAAAGGCAATATCTCAGTCACCGCCAATGTCGCCCCGCGTGCCATGAGCGAGCTGTGCCAGGCGGCGATTGCCGGAATGGCCGAAAAAGCCCGCACGCTAAACCAGCGACTCGCCCCGCTGCATGAAAAACTGTTTATTGAACCCAATCCCATCCCGGTAAAATGGGCGCTTGCACAAATGGGGCGAATTAAACCCGGCATTCGCCTGCCGCTGACACCACTGGCTTACAGCTGTCATCAACCGCTGCAAAACGCTCTGCGTGAAAGCGGCTATTTGCTTTAAACAAGGAAAAACAGCATGAAACCACTGGCCGGATGCGCCCTGCTCGCCTTATTACTGGCAAGCCAAGGCTGCGGCTACTTGCGTGACCGCAGCAATGACTACCAACAGGCGACACAAAGCCCGCCGCTGCAAGTGCCACAAGGGCTGGATGGACAGTTCCGCCCGCTTGACCCACTCTTGCCCATCCCGGAACAAGTGATAGATGCCCGCCTTGACCCGGACTATAAAGTGCCGCGTCCGCAAGCACTGCCCAGCGTTGCTCCTACTGAGTTCAGCCTGCAAGACAGCGGCGCTTCGCGCTGGATTTTGGCGCTTCGCCCACCGGCACAGGTTTGGCCTTTGGCGCTTTCTTACTTTGACGACACAGGTTTTACCCTGACGAGCCAAAATGCGCAGACCGGCGAGCTGATAACCGATTGGAAAGCCTTGCAGCCGGTAAGCGAGTTCCGTGTGCGCGTGCGCATTGAACCGGGCGTACAACGCGGCAGCAGCGAGATTTTTGTCGTCAGCGTGCAAAGACCTTCGGGCAGCAACGCCAATCCCCCCTTCCCCGAACATATCAAGACTGATGCTTTGGATGCACTACTGCTGAATGAACTGCTGGCCGGTTTAACTCAAGCCGCGGCACAAGGCGGCGCGGTTTCCTTGCTCGCGGCGCATTTTGACTCCCCTGGCAAGGTAAGCTTGAGCGACAACGCTTTAACCTTGGATACCGACTTTGACCGCGCTTGGTCGAGCATTGGCCGTGCTTTGCAAAGCGCCGGGGTGACGACTTTCGACCGTGATCGCTCGCAAGGGCTTTATTACATTGACAATCGCCAAACCAAAGGTTTTTGGGCAAAACTATGGGGCGAAGACGAAAAAGACAGCCCCCAGCACTATCAAATTCGCCTGAACCAAACCGCAGCTCAAGTGCAAGTCACGGTCGAACAAGACGGCAGCCCAGCGCCTGCCGATACCGCACGGCGAGTGCTTAGCTTGATACAGCAAAATCTGTAAAGGGTTCTTTCTGAAGATTATTCATGACCGTTAATTTGCAAAAAATCTACTCCGGCAAAGTGCGCGACCTCTACGCCATTGACCAGACGCGCATGCTGATGGTCGCCAGCGACCGCCTGTCCGCTTTTGACGTGATATTGCCGCAGCCGGTGCCGGATAAAGGCAAGATATTGACCGCGCTGTCGGCTTTTTGGTTTGCCAAACTGGCCGATCTAGTACCCAACCACTTAACCGGCGAGCGCGTAGAAGACCTGCTGCCGCCGGAACAATGCGCCGCCTTTATCGGTCGCTCGCTGATTGTTAAACGGCTAAAACCGCTGCCTATCGAAGCGATTGTGCGCGGCTATATCGCAGGTTCCGGCTGGAAGGACTATCAAAAAACCCAAAGCATCTGCGGCATTGCCCTGCCGCCTGGCCTGAAACACGCGGCCAAACTGCCCGCGCCGATTTTCACCCCCTCGACCAAAGCTTGCGCGCTGGAGCACGATGAAAATATCGGCTTTGCCGAATGTGAAACATTGATTGGCAAGGAACTTGCCGCCAAATTACGCGATACGGCGATTAACCTCTACCAAACGGCGGCGAGGTACGCCGAAGGCCGCGGCATTATCATTGCCGATACCAAGTTCGAGTTTGGCCTCGACGAAAACGGCACACTTACGCTGATGGACGAAGTATTAACCCCCGACTCCAGCCGCTTCTGGCCGGCTGAAAGCTGGCAAGAAGGCAGCAATCCCCCGAGCTTTGATAAACAGTTTGTCCGCGACTGGCTGGAGCAAAGCGCCTGGAACAAAACCCCGCCCGCCCCTGACTTGCCAAAAGAAATACTGGAAAAAACCGCCGCCAAATACCAACAGGCGCTGCGGTTATTAACGGCTTAGCGGTTCCCCGCCCCTCTCCCACAGTGGGCGAGGGAGTAAGAACGATGTCAACAATACTCATCAGCATATGAGCTGGCTCGCCGCTATCAAGCATATAGACCACAGTATCGCCACTGGCCGCCCGCTTGGCAGCAGCGACCTGCTGATTAAATTCCCGGCTGCTGAACGTTGCCATCTGCATGGCTTATCCTCCAGAAGGCTTGTGCATTACTGCAATGTGGCAACATCTCTAGCGATTAGTCGTAAGGCATTAAAGGCAAGCCAAATATTCCTGTCTTATCGACGAGCCGGTTGGTTCAAAATAGCGAAACGCGCTTTGTCGCACTAACCAGTAATGCCGCCTATAGAATTTCAAGGCTGATGCGATTTAAAAAGAAGCCTTGATAGCAGACATTTTCAAACAAACCCTATGCCACTTAAATTATCTGCGCCTACCCTTTGTTATCTTCAAAGAGAATTCTATGTATTTTAAAATTAAAAAACCGCTTCGTATGGTTACGAAGCGGTTTTTAACTTATCACTTAATTATGAGCGACAAGCTGCTGGTAGGTATTTTTTGGCAATAGTAGCACCACCATCAACACATGACCACTCAATAGAAGAAGCAGTACCACTAGACGTAGGGGTTAAAACTAGGGTCTTACCTCCAATGTCAGCAGCCACGCCAGTAGCTTTCATTGTCGCCGTAATTACGCCATTAGTACCTACCGCAACACTATCCACATATTTACCCTTTATATCGGCTGCGGCCCCAATTCCTGCCTCTGCATTACTAGAAGGCCATGTACCTTTATCTGCATAGTACTCAGATACAGCCAATTTTTGAGCACCCGCTAAATTAAGCGCCTCAGTCACTTGCGCTCGCGCAGTATAATCTTGATAAGCCGGAATAGCTATAGACGCCAAAATACCGATAATTGCTACAACAATCATCAGTTCAATCAGAGTAAAGCCTGATTGCTGTTTGCTGAATTGCAAGCATGATGTTTTTCCTTATGCGGAGCATTTAATTTCCCTTGGTGCAGAGCGCAGTGCTGCGGCACCAAGACTTCTGGAAGAGTTCCTCCCCTCCTCCAATGCCAGAATGCCATAGTTAAAGGCAAATTCATAGAGAGGATACAAGCACTCGGTCGCCATTTTATGACCGTTGGCTCAAACAGATTAACCGTTTTAGCCAACCCGCAGATGAGCTATTGCCACCGGTTTTATGATGGTTGTCGCCTTTGCTCAAAATCATCCAATCGCCAATTTTGACCAAGCCGTGCTTGAGTGCTCGTCCACCACTGCCTGGCTGGAAGGCACAGTTTCAGGTCTGTCGTTAATTTCTTCCGCTGTCTCTTGCTGGCAAAAGTCTTGCAGTTGCTGCGCTACTTTTCTATTTTTCTATCCATCCACAGACTAAAAGCATCGGGCTTGGCAAGCAGCAGCGCTTCCAATTCATGTGCCAGCTGGTTGGCAATAAAATGACGCTTTGCATCATACTGGCAAGCACGCTGATGGCTTGACATCCTCCCCTTGCTAAAGCAAGTGGACTCCTACCGCGTCCAGCGAAGCGTTGTCGCTTTGCTGAATCACCTCGGCGGGTTCCTGCTGCTGATCCCCTACTTCAGGATTCACTTCACA